>NZ_JBANBK010000010.1:0-148689 GCF_053572325.1 Bradyrhizobium sp. UFLA05-112
TCAGCGCAACTGCCACGACGAACACCGACTTCCAGCCATAGGTCGCCGAGATCACGCTTGCGAGCGGTACCAGCAGCGAGGCGGTGCCCTTCGCGGTGTAGAGCATGCCGTTGTTGGTGGTTGCGAACTTCGAACCAAAGGTGTCGCCGCAGGTTGCGGGGAACAGCGAGTAGATCTCACCGAACACGCCGAAGTACACCGCCGTCGCGAGCACGAACACGATCGGCACGTGGCCATAGGCCGACAGCGTCAGCAGCATCAGGGCGGCCGTGCCGAAGGCGATGAACATGGTGTGCTCACGGCCGATATTGTCGGAGACCCAGCCGAAGAACGGCCGGCCGAAACCGTCGAAGATGCGGTCGAGCGAGATCGCGAAGGTCAGCGCCGCCATCTGGAAGCCGGCGAGCGTGACCGGCGTGTTGGCGATGTTGAAGTCGTGTGCGATCGGCGCGATCTGGGCCGCAGTCATCAGGCCGCCGGAGGCAACCATCACGAACACCACGTACATCACCCAGAAAATCGGGCTGCGCAGCACCTGCGGCGGGGTGAAGTCGATCTTGGTCTGCGGCAGGTTGAGCTTCTTCTTCTTCGGCGGCACGAAGATCGACGGCGGCTGGATGAAGAAGGCGAGCAGGAAAACGATCAGCCCCTGGCCGATGCCGAAGGTGAAGAATGCGCTCTGGTAGCCGCTCGAGGCGATCATGCTGGCGATCGGCACGACGGTGATCGCGGCGCCTGCGCCGAAGCCTGCGGCGGTCGCGCCGGCAGCAAGACCGCGGCGGTCGGGGAACCATTTCAGCGCGTTGCCGACGCAGGTGCCGTACACCGCGCCCGCACCCATGCCGCCGACGACCGCAGCGGCATACAGGAAGGTGAGCGATTCAGCGTAGGAGTTGAGCACCCAGGACAGCGCGATCATCACGCCGCCGAACATGATCACGATGCGTGGGCCGTATTTGTCGACGAACCAGGCTTCGATCGGCACCAGCCAGGTTTCGGTCACCACGAAAATCGTGAAAGCGAGCTGGATCGCGGCGCGACCCCAGTGATGCTTGGCGTCGATCGGATCGACGAACAGCGTCCATCCATATTGCAGGTTGGCGATCATCGCCATGCAGACGATGCCCATCACGAGCTGGAGCCAACGGAAACCACTTCGAAGAGGCGCGGCCGTGACGGCGCCGTCCGTGCTGGAAATCATCAACAACCTCCCAAGGCGCCTGTCTGTTGTTATCCACGCCGGCAAGACGGCGGAGTGTCGCAAATCTTGTGGCGTATCGTCGCAAGCGCGGCGCGCACCTTGGTATACCACATCCCAGAATGCAAGCCCTATCTTGTCATGCGTCGCAGCAAAATGCATTGGCGCCTTCGGATTATGTGAAATCGGAACCGGTCTCCAAAAAACGAAAACGCCCGGCCCCAGGGGGCCGGGCGCAACACGCAGATGGAAGAGGTAAAGTCTTACGCAGTCGCCTGCGCGACCACAGTCTTGCGCCAGGGTTTCAGCACCAGGATCGCAAGCAGTGAGGCAAGGATGTTGGCGCCGGCCGCGATGATGAAGACGTTGTCCCAATGGCCCGAGGTCTGCTGCACGTAGTTCGCGAGCGGAACAAGAAGTGCGGCTGTGCCCTTCGCAGTGTAGAGCAGGCCCGCATTGGTGGTCGCGAACTTTGCGCCGAACGTGTCGGTGCAGGTCGAGGGGAACAGCGAGTAGATCTCACCCCAGGCGAAAAACACGAAGCCCGACAGCAGCACGAACCAGACGGGATCGTGGCCCCAGAGGTAGAGCATCCAGATGCCGATGCCCTCCATGCCGAAGGCGATGAACATCGTGTTCTCGCGGCCGATCATGTCGGAGATCCAGCCGAAGAACGGACGCGTCAGGCCATTGAGCACGCGGTCGATGGTCGCCGCGAAGGTCACCGCCGTCATGGTCATGCCGACGAGCGTGACCGGAATGGCGTCGACCTTCCAGTCGACCGCGATCGGCTTCAGGTTCGCCGTCACCATCAGGCCGCCGGCGCCGACGATCATGAACATGAAGTACATCAGCCAGAAGATCGGCTGTCGCAGCACTTCGGTCGGCTGATAGTTGCGGCGGCTCTGCACCAGCGCTGCATTCTGCACCACGTTTGGCACCTGGCCCGGCTTCGGCGCGAGCAGGAAGAAGGCGAGAATGCAGATGATGATGCCTTGGCCGAGGCCGAAATAGAGGAAGGTGGACTGGAATCCTGAGTCCTTGATCATCGCCTGGATCGGCGCGACCGTGAGCGCGGAGCCTGCGCCGAAGCCGGCCGCGGTGAGGCCGGCGGCAAGGCCGCGCTTGTCCGGAAACCATTTCAGCGCGTTGCCGACGCAGGTGCCGTAGACGGCGCCGGCGCCGATGCCCGCGACGATCATGCCGAGATAGTAACCGTTCAGCGTGGTGGCCTTGGCGTTGATCACCCAGCCGATCGCGCATAGCACGCCGCCGACGAGCACGACGATGCGCGGGCCGTATTTGTCGACGAACCATCCCTCGACCGGCACGAGCCAGGTCTCGAACAGCACGAACAACGTAAAGGCCCATTGGATCGAGGCGCGATCCCAGCCGAACGTTTTCTGGATGTCGGGGACGAAGAACGTCCATCCGTATTGGTAGTTCGCGATCATCACCATCGCGGCTACGCCGATCGCGAGTTGAGCCCAGCGAAAGGTGTCGCTGACGCGAGCGGCCGCTGGGGCCGTTGTTGCGTGCACCATGTCCGTCATGAATCCTCCAGAGGCGCTTCTCTTTGTTGCGAGCGCTGTAGAGGCATTCTTGTATTCATTATGCCAAGCTTCAAGCGCCCGACGGCTCGCCGTGCGCTTATGCCGCAACCGTCTTGAATCGAGGTCGCGCAACGAGCCGTGGGCACAAATAGAAATGGCCCCGCGGAGAGGGGCCATTCATCGAAAGTCGCAATTCGGGAGATTTAAACTCGGCGCGACAATACGACGCGCTGAAGGTCTTAAAGGCCAAAGCGCGGCTGGTCGCCATTGCGAATGGAGATCTCGGCGCTCGCCATCAACAGGCGGTCGATCGCGGCCACGAGGCGGCTGATCAGAGAGCTGGAGGGCTGGAGCGCAACGGCGGCGGACTTGGACATCGGAAGTTCCCTTTCTCAAGGCGGCCAGTGTGCCGTCTCATCTTCGAAGGGCAACTTATGTATGCCAGATGCCAGAAACAATCGATTTGTTTGCATAGCAGCATTTGTCATCCTGCATTGCAGCATAACTTTCCCTTAAAGCGGCCGTTTCGGGCATAAGGATGCGGAAATGGAGCAAAGCGGGGCGGTTTCCGTTGCTCTGATCATCTCGAGCCCGATCGGCACCACCATGTTGACGCGGTGGGCGCGAGGGTCTTTATTCGCCTAACGGGGATGTGCGATCTCCCCGTGAGGCGACATGCCCAAGAATCGCGTCCTGACTTCTCGAGGACGCCGCATGTCAGCTTACATCCCGACTTCACCTGACAAACGATCCCGACTTGCCGGCAGCTCGAGCGCGCCGGCACACGTTGAGGCGCGCTGTCTCCGCGGAGCCGCGCCTGTTGCCCTGGGGCAGGACACAACCAGGAGAACACTCATGCGCAAATCCATCATCTCTTGTGCGACCCTGCTGCTGGCGGTCGTGGGCAGCCTTTCACTTGCGTGGGCGCAGGACGTCGACTGGCAGAGGATCGATGACACGCTGGGCCGAAAGCCGACGGTTGCCGGCGACGTGCATCGTTACGGCTTTCCGCGCAGCGATCTTGCCGTGACGCTCGATGGCGTGACCATCAAGCCGGCGCTCGCGCTCGGCGGCTGGATCGCGTTCAAGCCCGCGCATGGCGGCGCGATGATCATGGGCGATCTGGTGCTGCTCGAATCCGAGATCAATCCGGTGATGGCGAAGATGATCGAAAGCGGGCTCGAGATATCAGCCGTGCATAATCATCTCCTGCGCGCGAGCCCGGCGACGTTCTACATACATGTCGCCGGGCATGGCGATCCCAGCAGACTCGCCGCGGCCATCCACGATGCGCTCGCCGAGAGCAAGACGCCGCTTACCATCGCCGCGCCGGCCGGCCCGCCGCCTGCGGTCGATCTCGATACGGCGCAGCTCGATCAGATCATCGGCGCCAAGGGACAGGCTAATGGCGGCGTCTACGCGTTCACCGTGCCGCGTCGCGATCCCATCAGCGAAGGCGGCATGCCGCTCAATCCGGTGGGACCGCTGGGGGTTGCGACCGGCATCAACTTCCAGCCGACCGGCGGCGGCAAGGCCGCCATCACCGGCGATTTCGTCCTGACGGGCGAGGAGGTGAACCCGGTGATTGCGGCGCTCAGGGCGAACGGCATCGAGGTGACGGCGCTGCACAGCCACATGCTGGACGAGCAGCCGCGGCTGTTCTTCATGCATTTCTGGGCCAACGACGATGCGATCAAGCTCGCCAAGGGCCTGCGCGCCGCGATCGACAAGACCGCAAGCACGAAGAGCTGACGTACGGCACAGACGGAATTCGACATGCAAAGCGCTCCGCCACACTAGCTCGACGACGTTGGGGACATGCAGGCCTCCCCGTCAGATGGACATCCATCCAAGAGCTCGCGACCTCGTTCGGGGGGAGTGACCCTGTGGATGGACTTGCCTTCGCGCTGTTTGCATTGGCCGCGCTCGGCGGCGGCTTCGTCAGTGGCTTCTCCGGCTTTGCCATGGGCCTCGTCGTATCCGGCATCTGGCTGCACATCATCACGCCGATGCAGACCGCCACGCTGATCGCCGGCTATGGCCTGCTCACGCAGGGCTACGGCATCTTCAAGCTGCGGCATGTGCTCGACCTCAGGAAGGCCTGGCCGCTAGCGCTGGGCACCGTCATCGGCATCCCGATCGGCGTCAGCATTCTCGCCTATCTCAATCCGACGCACCTGCGCTTCGGCGTCGGCATCTTGCTGATGCTCTATGCGATCTACGGGCTGACTCGACCCGTGTTCGCTCCGATGAAGATCGGCACCGGGGCCGACATCGCGATCGGAATCTCCAACGGCCTGCTCGGCGGCCTGACCGGGCTCGGCGGCATCATCTCGACGATCTCCTGTCAATGGCGCGGATGGCCCAAGGACGTGCAGCGCGCCGTGTTTCAGCCGGTCCTGTTCGTGGCCTTCGTCGTCATCTCGCTGTCCCAGGCCGCCGCTGGCACCATCACCAGGGATACGCTGGTGCTGTACGCGCTGGGCGTGCCGTTCATGGTCGCCGGTCTTTGGTCGGGTTTCAGGCTGTTTGGAAAGATCGACGACGAGACTTTTCGCAAGATGGTGCTGGTGCTGCTGCTGTTCGCGGGACTGTCGCTGATCGTCTCGGTGCTGCCGGTTGCCTTTCGCTGACTTCACGAGGTCATCATGTCACTCAGAACTCTTGGCGTCATCGCCATACCCGACGGATCGAACAGCGACTTCGACCATGCCGCCTTCGATCCCAGAACCCGCCGCGTCTTCATCGCCCACACCGCGCGCGACTGCATCGAGGTGATCGATCACGACACGCACAAGCACATCGCGACGCTTCCGGGCTTTCCGGGGGTGGCAGGTGCCGTAGCCGATGACGGCGAAATTCTCACCACCAATCGCGGGGCGGCCACGGTCTCCTGGCTGGACGCCGCGACTTACGACATCAAAGGTGTCCTCCCGTCGGGGCCACGTCCGAACGGTGCAGCGATCGTCAGGCGCAAGGGGATCGGCATCGCCGCCTGCATCGGCGATGCGCAGCAAGGGCCGACGTTGCAATGCATCGATCTGAAGGACGTCACGCAGCGCACGATCGATCTGCCGGGTCGGCCGCGCTGGTGCGTCACGAATGCCGCCGCCGAGCGGGTGTTTCTCTGCATCCGCGAGCCCTCGATGATTTTGTCGGCCCGGCTGCCCGATCTCGGCGACGTCGTGCATTGGCCATTGCCATCAGGCGGTGCGCATGGTCTCGACATCGATCATATCAGCCACCGGCTCTACGCCGCCTGCGATGACGGCGAGCTGGTGGAGGTCGACAGCACGTCCGGAAAGGTGACCAACGTCTGGCCGATCGCGGGCGCGCCCGACGTGACCTTCTTCAATCCGGCCACCGGTCGCGTCCATGTGGCGATCGGCGAGCCCGGTGTGATCGAGACGATCGATCCGAAGACGGGTGCGAGATCACGGACCACGACCGGGGAGGGGGCACACACAACCGCGTTGGTCGCGCCCGACCAGCTCTATGTGATTTCGCCTCGCCACGGCGGAGTTCTGGTTTTGGCTGACGGATGACGGCATTTCAGTGGTGGATCGGGGACTTGGCAGGGCAGTTCAAAGCCGCTAATGGTCTGCCCCCTTTTCCAAGCATCTGTCAGAGTGGTTTATGTCGAGCGCCTCGCCCGCCGTCTCGATCGGCATCGATTTTGGGACCAGCAATACGGTCGTCGCGCTCGCGACGGACGACCGTAGGGTCGAGGCCATCCGCTTCGATCATGGCGGACAACGCCACAGCGTCTTTGTGTCGGCCCTGTGCTTCTGGGAGGATCGGCCGGGAGCGGGAGCGCAGGCTGAAGGCGGCCCGTGGGCGATCGAACAGTTTCTCGAAGGACGCCACGTCTACCGCTTCCTGCAGTCGTTCAAGACCTTCGCGGCCAGCAGCAGCTTCAATTCCACCCAGGTGTTCCGGCAGCGCTACAAGTTCGAGGATATTTTGGCGGCGTTCCTGCGCACGCTGGCGCGCCATGGCGGAGACAGGTTCGGCTTCGAGGCGGCAAGCATCACGGTCGGACGGCCGGTGCGCTTTGCCGGTGGCAATCCCGACGAGGCGCTGGCGATGCAGCGCTATCGGGCCGCGTTCGAACGCCTGGGCGCCGGCCACGCGCGCTATGTCTACGAGCCGGTGGGAGCAGCGTTCTCCTTCGCCCGCCGGCTGGAGCGCGATGCCACCGTGCTGGTTGCGGATTTCGGCGGCGGCACCAGCGATTTCTCCGTGATGCGTTTTTCGCGAACAGGCGGGGCTTTGCGCTCCGAGCCGCTCGGCCATGCCGGCATCGGGATTGCGGGCGACACGTTCGATTACCGCATCGTCGATCACGTCGTCTCGCCGCGGCTGGGCAAAGGCACCAGCTTCCGATCATTCGACAAGGTGCTGCCGATCCCCAACAGCCACTACACCAACCTCGCGCGCTGGCATCAGCTCGCGATGATGAAGAGCAACGGCGATCTGCGCGAGCTCCGGGAGCTTTCGCGCACCGCGCTGAAGCCGGCTCTGCTTCAGGATTTCATCACCATCGTCGATCTCGACCTGGGCTTTTCGCTGTACCGCGCGGTATCCGATGCCAAGGTCGCGTTGTCGACCCAGGATCAGGTGGACTTCCGCTTCAATCGCGGCGGGGTCGACATTGGCTCGACCATCACCCGGAAAAATTTCGAAGCCTGGATTGCCGACGATATCGCGAGGTTAGGGGCGACCATCGACAAGGTGCTGGGCGAGGCCGGCATCACCGCGCGCGAAGTAGAAAAGGTGTTCTTGACCGGCGGGACCTCCTTCGTGCCCGCGGTGCGGCGGCTATTCGCCGAGCGGTTCGGCAACGAACGGCTGATGTCGGGCGACCAGTTCGAGTCGATCGCTTACGGCCTCGCCCTGATCGGACACAGCCCCGATCCGGACCGCTGGGCCGCTAGCGGCGGGCTCACGTCGAGAGCGAGCGCGTAGAGCGCGATCGGATTAGGCTTGATTGTTGCCACGAAGGAAGTGTGCCCCTGCCACGTCCTGGCGCAGAATATTTCCGATCGGTCCGGGCGAGAAAGCGGCCCGGAGGGTCGGGGAGACTTCCGGGCCGAGCGTTTCCTCCACTAAAGACCCCCTCGTGCGGCGAGGAGGCTACGCTTCCATGGAAACACCAAGATGTAGCAACCGCAGATCACGCGCCGCTGCAAATATCTTTTCGGTAAGGCAGATTAACTCGCCGCAAGCTTGATCCGTTTTAGTGCACGACCAATACCGGCACGCTTCCGTCGGCCAGGACCTCCGATGTTTGACTTCCCAGGAATAGCTTCCTGAGGCCGCGACGCCCATGAGAGCCCATGACGATCAAGTCGCAGCCCCCCGACTTTGCTGTTTCTATGATCGTAGTGGCTGGGTGCGCATTCGGAACATGCAAGAGCTCTGCAGATATTCCGACCTGCTCCGCCATAGCTCGAGCTTCGCCGAGCAACTTGTCCGCGCGTTCCTTGCAGGCTGCGTCGAAGTGATCAAACTCTTCCTGCGAGGGAATCCAACCCCCGGCGTGTCCGCCCCCATAGTCGACTGGCAGCGGTTCCGTTACGGTGATCACCGTCACTTTGGCGTTCAAGGCCTTTGCCAGGGCAATTCCATGCTCAAGGCCTTTTCTCGCGACATCCGATCCATCCGTGCTCAAGAGAATATTGGCGTACATTGGGGGCTCCCTTGCTCGTCGAACATTTTGAGTGGCGCTTACTTGTATAGCCCGATCGTCGCCGTCCGCGTCTCGCTACGTTAGTGAGCGACCCCCATCAGGGCGGCGATCCGCAGTGAGTAATGGATCACGATCAGCGCGCCGATGATGAACGCCGCGACGCCGATCACACCCCACCATTTGATCCTTCTGGTCATCGGGCCCTCCATTCTGCCGATGCTACTGCGCGTCGTGGCCGCTTTGCCCGGTCATGGACCCGGCACGCAATGCGAACACTTTGGAAATGACATTGGGGCCAATGCCGCGCGGTGATCATGGGAAGCTCGAGGCGCCGCTGCTGATCATCGAAGGAGATTCCGGAGTGTTGTGTACTTACCAGAAAAGAGCGCTCCTCGCTATGGATCGAGTGCTGCTCCCGCGCGAGTGAAACGCCGGTCGCGATGATCTCGGCATTGGACGAGCCGGGCGAACCCACGGCGATGCGTCTGTCACACAAAAAGGGCCGCCTCAACAGGCGGCCCTTTCGTCTGACGTCAAAGCGGTTCAGCTCACTCCGCGGCCTACTGATTGATCTCAGGCTCGACGAGCCTTGCCAGGTTCCGCAGCGACTCCTGCCAGCCGAGATAGCAGGCCTCAGGCGGAATGGCGTCCGGTATGCCTGCCTGCGTGATATCCAGCTCGGTGCCGACCGATACTTTCTTCAGGATCACGGTCACCTGGATTTCGCCCGGCAAATTGGGATCGTCGAATTTGTCGGTGTAGCGCAGCCGCTCGCCCGGAACGAGCTCGACATATTCGCCACCAAAGGCGTGGCCGTTGCCGGTCGTGAAGTTCCGAAAGGACATTCTGAATGTGCCGCCGACCTTCGGCTCCAGGTGATGCACGGTGCAGGTAAAGCCGTTGGGCGGAAGCCATTTCGCCAGTGCGTCCGCCTCGAGGAAGGCGCGATAGATCTTCTCGGGGCTGGTCGCCAGGACGCGGTGCAGGCGTACAGTGCTAGGCATGCTCGTTAATCCTCCTTGAAGTGATGGGTCCGACGCGGACGTCCGTTGCCCATTCATAACCCGAGGACGAACGGGAGGTAGCCGGCCCGACGCGACATCTCAGATTTTTTGCTGGCTTTGTTGGGAGCCCGGCGGCGGATCGTCTGGCCGGCACTGCTAAACTGCCGCACATCCAGTGGCGTCATCGTGAACGCCGGCCTGCAGTGGCCGAACGGTTGCTCCGGCGCCTGGAGGAATTCTTCTGACCTTGCGCGCTCAAGGCAGTTGGGACGGCCGCCTCCGACGGACAATTGTCTTTAGGGACAATTGCATGCTTCATTTCCGTCGCATTTTATTGGGGGGCGTATCGGCAACCCGATACGCGTCGCACCAATGGTCCCGTAGCGGCCGCCCGTTGCGGGACCGTTGGTGCGGATCGGGACGGCTTGCCGATCCGACCATCACGGACGAACAGCGGCGGATGCCCACTCGGATTTCTGGCGTTGGAGCAGCCGAAAGACGTACCCAAAACGGAAAGCGCTCTCACGGAAAGCGCGGCGATGATCGAGGCGTAACATTTTAAGCACCGGCGGCAAATTCATCTCTCGCCATAACATCTCCAATGAAGTCGGCTCGGCCCTGGTTGAAGCTACGGGGTTGGCGCTCATGACGTTGAGCTTTGGCAGGGTAAGCAAGAAATCGCGGTCCTTTCTCGGACAGTGAGCAGATGCAGCAGTGAAGCAGAAGGAAGTGATAGTATGGCGACGGGTACGGTGAAGTGGTTTAATGGTCAAAAAGGGTTTGGATTCATCGCTCCGGACGATGGCGGCAACGATATCTTCGTTCACATCAGCGCGGTCCAACGCGCGGGTCTTTCTGGCTTGGCAGAAGGCCAAAAGATCTCTTACGAAGTCAAAGTCGACCCCAAGCGTGGCAAAAGCAGCGCGGAAAACCTGAGGGTCTGACACGCCCACTGACGACTGATCTCCGGCAGAAATAGCCAAGGCGACCAGGCTGCGGCTTCCCCCAAAGCGTGATGGGATTAGGATGAATCGTCATCGCGCTTTAGGTTGCTGTTTGGGCATGATCTCCGCGCAAACGCGTTCCGCGTTTGTCGCGAGGGAAAACCGCCTCACACCTTGCGCTAACGCGGCCTTTCGGGTCCGGATCACGTTGCCGAAGACGCAGCGAACAAGATGGGAGCCCGGGAGTGGGGAGGGGCATTCACGGTGCCGGCCTCATCCCCGACCGTTATCCTCGTCCACCACCAGCCGGCGCCGCGTCGGGAATAGCGTCAGGTCGTAATGTTCGGAGACGAGGCCCCAGAGGCCGCGCGGCGCGAACAGCATGACGAGGATGCCAAGCGTGCCCAGCAGGATGAGATACCAGGCGCCGAAATCGGCGAGATAGCGCTGCATCAGATAGAAGATGATCGCGCCGATGACAGGGCCTTCCATCGTGCCGATGCCGCCGATGACGACGATGAAGACGACGTAGGCGGTCCAGTCGAGCACCGAGAAGGCGGCGTCCGGCGAGATGCGCGCCTTCTGAAGGTAGATCAGCGCGCCGACCATGCCGGTCATCGCGGCGGTCGCGACATAGACGGTGAGCTTGATGCGCTCGATGTCGACGCCGAGGCTCGCAGCCGCGGCCTCGCGGTCGTGGATCGCGCCCAAGGCAAGGCCGCGGCGTGAGCGCAGCACGAGATAGACGAAGGCGAGCGTGCCGGCCATCAAGGCCAGCGCAAGCCAGTAGGAGGCGATGTCGCGCGCCGCCGGCGTGCGCACATCGAGCAGCGCCTTGATCCACTCGATGCCGGGCACGGAGGAGGTGACGGATGGGGAGAGCGAGGTTCCCGTGCCGCCGCCGACCGCCTTCACCTGCGCGAAAGCCAGACGGTAGACTTCGGCCACGACCCAGGTGCCGATCGCGAAATAGGCGCCGCGCAGGCGGAAGACGATCAGCGCGGTCGGCAAAGCCAGTGTCGCCGACACGATGCCCGCAACGGGGATTGCGAGTAACGGATTGACGCCGCCGATGAGCGTCAGCGTGAAGAGCACATAACCACCCAGTCCGACGAAAGCCTGCTGGCCGACCGAGATCAGGCCGGCGTAGCCCGCAAGCAGGTTCCAGCATTGCGCCAGGGCCAGCATGTAGAACAGGAAGATCAGATCCTGGATGAGATTGCGGCCGGCGAAGACCGGGAGCATTACCAGCATGAGCAGGACGATACAGGCGACAATTGCCGAGGAGCGCGAAAGTCGATCGGCGGTCTCGATGTGAAACACCCGCGTCGGCCTCGCTGCGCCCGTATCCATCATCGCGGCTCCTCAATCGACCGCGCGCGGAAACAGGCCGCGCGGCCTGATCGCCAGCACCACGAGGAAGGCGAGATGGCCGGACAGGATCTGCCATTCCGGGTCGATTCGCGCGCCGATGGTCTGGGCGAGGCCGAGCACGATGCCGCCCGCCAGCGTGCCCCAGAAGCTGCCGAGCCCGCCGATGATCACGGCCTCGAAGGCATAGAGCAGTCGCGCCGGACCGATGGTGGGATCGAAATTGGCCCGCAGGCCCAAATAGAGCGCCGCGATCGCGATTACGACGAAGGCAAGGCCCATCGCAATCGCAAAGGTGCGGTTGACGTCGATCCCCATGAGCTGCGCGACGTCGAGATCGTCAGAAGTAGCGCGGAACACTCGGCCGATCGCGGTGCGATAGAAGATGATGTTGAGGAGCACGATCACCGCGATGGCAGACGCGAGCGTCAGCAGCGGCACAACGCCCACCGCGATATCGCCACCGAGCGACACCGAGGCCGTCTCGATCGCGCCGGAGCGCAGGCGACGGCTGTCGGCGGAGAATGTCTGCAACAGCCCGTTCTGGATGATGATCGAGAGGCCGAAGGTAACGAGCAGCGGTGGCAGGAGGTCGCGTCCGAGCGTACGGTTCAACAATACGTGCTGAAGCGCAAAGCCGAGCACAAACAGGATCGGAGCTGCGACAGCGACCGCAACGAAGGGATCGAGCCCAAGCTTCTCCGTCACCACGAAAATGGCAAAGGCTGCGAGCACGATGAAGTCGCCATGGGCGAGATTGACGAGCCGCATCACGCCGAACATCAGCGAGAGCCCGGTGGCGAACAGGGCATAGAGGCCGCCGAGCAGGATGCCCTGGATGATCGCGTCGAGAAAGCCGGTCATCGCATTCAACCAAAATAAGCGCGGTGGATCTGGTCGCGCGAGAGCGCGCCGGGACGGCCCTCCAGGGAGACGCGACCTTCCTGGAAGCAGTAGACGCGATCGGCGGCCTTCATCGCCTGCACGATGTCCTGTTCGACCAGCACGACGCTGGTGCCTTCGGCCTTGATCCGCGGCAGGGCCGCGTAGATGTCGGCAATGACGATCGGCGCAAGCCCGAGGCTGATCTCGTCGCACAAGAGCACGCGGGGATTGGACATCAGGGCGCGGCCGATCGCGGCCATCTGCTGCTGGCCGCCCGACAGGATGGGCGCGGGCGACGTCCGCCGCTCCTTCAGCATAGGGAAGAGGGCGTAGACGCGATCGAGCGTCCAGGGGCCAGCGAGCTTGCGGCCGTAGCCGCCGATCAGGAGATTCTCCTCCACGGTGAGCGAGGGAAATAGCCGTCGTCCTTCCGGCACCAGCGCGACGCCAAGCTTGACGATGTCGGCAGCACGCTTTGCGCCGATCCGCAGGCCGTCGAGCAACACGCTGTCGGCCGCACCGGGAATCAGGCCCGCGATTGCTTTCAGGAAGGTCGACTTGCCTGCGCCGTTTGCGCCGATGATCGCGATGGTCTCGCTCGCCTCGAGGCTTGTATCGACGCCATACAGCGCCTGGAAGTCGCCATAGAAGGCCGTGAGCTTCTGTGTCCTGAGCAGCGGCATGCCTCACGCCTCGATGCCGATATAGATCTGATGCACGTCGGGCCGTTGCATCACCTCCTTCGGCGCGCCTTCCGCGATCTTGCGTCCGAAATTGAGCACGACCAGTCGGTCGATCACGGCAAACAAAGCATGGACGACGTGCTCGATCCACAGGATCGCGACGCCGGTCTTGCGGATTTCACCGATGGTCGCGACGAGCTCGGCGCATTCGCCCTCGGTCAAGCCGCCGGCAATCTCGTCGAGCAGCAGAAGCTTTGGCGCCGTCGCAAGCGCGCGAGCCATTTCCAGACGCTTGCGCTCGAGCAATGTGAGAGAACCCGCGAGCGTGTTGGCACGCTTGAGCAGCCCAAGCTGGTCGAGAATCTCGCCGCAGGATTGCGCGACCTCACGTTCGGTCTTGCGCTGGCCATGGACCGCGCCGACGAGCAGGTTTTCGAATACCGTGAGATTTTCGAACGGCTGCGGGATCTGGTGGGTGCGGCCGATGCCGGCGTGGCAACGGCCCTGCGGCGGCAACCCGGCGAGGTCGCTGCCGTCGAAGCGGATGTGGCCTGCGCTCGGCGACAGGCCGCCGGCGATCAGGTTGAACAATGTGGTCTTGCCCGCGCCGTTCGGACCGATGATGCCGACGGCCTCGGAAGGCGCGATCGTCAGGTCGAGATCGTCGGCGACGACGATCGACCCGAAGCTCTTCTTAAGGCCGGCGACTTCCAGCAGCATGGTTTTTCAACGCGCCGCCCGATCAGGCAATCGGCTCCATCTTGCCGCCGACCGGAATGGCCGGCGCCGTCCGGTTGTCGGTGACGACGATGTCGTATTTGCCGTCCTTGAACCGCCACTGTCCGCCGACGAGCGGCGTCTTGGCGACGTTCTTGGCGGCAAACGGCGGCAGGTTCGCAGATCCCCACTGCACCTTGCCGACGACGGTGTCGAGATCGG
Source organism: Bradyrhizobium sp. UFLA05-112 (assembly GCF_053572325.1). NCBI lineage: Bacteria > Pseudomonadati > Pseudomonadota > Alphaproteobacteria > Hyphomicrobiales > Nitrobacteraceae > Bradyrhizobium > Bradyrhizobium sp. UFLA05-112. The sequence continues at coordinate 14,270 of NZ_JBANBK010000010.1, forward strand.
TCGCGGCGATCGTCGTGGCGATCGCCTTGCCGTCGCGATCGGGCGCGCGCTTCAAGACATCGACCGCGACCTCGAACAGCGCGTGGACGAAGCCGATCGGCTGCGTCCATTGCCTCTTGGTCGCGCCCTCATAGGCCGTGGCGAGATCCTTCGCGCTCATGCCCGTGAGCGAAGATTTGAACGGATGGTTTGGCGTCCACCACACCTCCGAGGACAAGTTGTGACCGTCCTTGCCGAGCGCCTCGACCGCGACGGGGAACAGGATCGCCTTGCCGACCGAGGCGACCTTGGGCTTGAAACCTTGCTGGAGCGCTTGTTTCCAGAAGGTGGTGAAGTCCGGCGGCAGCACCACGCCGGTGATGATCTCGCAATTCGCCGCTTTGAACGCGCCGATCTGTGCCGAGAAATTGTCGGTGAGATTCTGGTAGCGGCCCGGATCGGTGAGCTTGTAGCCGTCCTTCTCGAGCACTGGCGGGAAGCCGACGACCTTGTCGCCCCATGCGTTGCCGTCGCCGTCATTGGGAAAGAGACCGCCGACCGATTTGTTGGTCGCGACCTGGCTCCACATGTTGGTGAAGACGGCGATGACGTCTTCGAGCCCCCAGAAGAAATGATAGGTGTAGTTGAAGCCCTTCCACGCCGGCGGTCCGCCGCCGGGATTGGCCTGGCGGCCAATGAACCAGGGCTGCCACGGCGCAACCGTGGAGATGCACGGCACCTCCTCGATCTCGCATTGGGTCGAGACCGGATTGGTGGTCTCCGGTGTCGATGCCACCAGCATCAGATCGATCTTGTCCTGGACGATGAGATCCTTGGCGACCTCGGCGGCGCGGTTCGGATTGGACTGGCTGTCCTTGACCACCACTTCGACCGGCACGGTGGCATTGCCGACCTTGATGCCCGCCTTGGTCGCCTCCTTGAAATTGGCGAGGATGAAATTGTCGGCCTCGGCAAAGGCGGCGAGGGGGCCTGTGAGCGGGGAGACATAGCCGAGCTTGATCGCGCGCGTTTGCGCGATCGCCGGCGACTTCAATCCGACCGAGAGGGCCGCGCCCGTTGCAGCGGAGTATTTCAGGAGCGTGCGGCGATCGACGGAATGACGATGAGTCGAGCTGATCTTGCGGCAGGTCATCTGCGCGTCCTCCCCTCTGGATGCGCCGGATTCTCATCGTGGATCGATTGACACACGGGCCGGCGTTCGATATTCGAACAGTAGTTCGTAATTCGACCAGTTTCCGCCAGCGCCCAGATGGAGTCAACAGGCCGCGTCATGACGCAAGCATCCGAGCGCCACAAGGCCGACCCCGGGCATCGCAAGGGCGAGCCCGACGACAAGGAGTTTATGACGACACTCGCCAAGGGCCTGGCGGTGCTCGGCGCGTTCGGTCGTCAGCGGCCGACCATGACGCTGTCGGAAGCAGCCGTGGTTGCCGATCTCTCGCGTGCCACCGCGCGGCGGGTGCTGCGTACGCTCACCCAGCTTGGTTATGTCGTGCAGGACGGCCGGACCTTCGCGCTGTCGCCGCAGATCCTGGATCTCGGCTTCGCTTACCTGTCGACGCAGAGCTGGATCGATCGCGCCCTGCCCCTGATGCGCGAGCTCAGCGAGCGTCTCGCCGAATCCTGCTCGGCCGCTATCTTGCAAGGCAACGACATCGTCTATGTCGCCCGCGTGCCCGCAAGGCGCATCATGTCGGCTGCGTTGTCGGTCGGGAGCCGGCTGCCGGCGCTGCACACGGCGCTCGGCCGCGTGCTGTTCGGCTATCTCGACGAGGCCGAGATCTGGCGGCGGCTGAAGTCGCAGCGGATCGAGGCCTACACGCCGCAGACCATCACCGATCTTCAGGCGCTGTTCGACCGCATTCGCGCCGACCGCGCCCAAAAATTCTCCATCGTCGACGAGGAGCTAGAGCGCGGCCTGCGTGCGATCGCCGTGCCGGTGTTCGATCGCGCCGGCCAGGTCGTCGGCGCCATCAACCTGTCGACGCATTCGACGCGAACGACGCGCAATGAAATGCGCGAGCATTTCCTGCCCGAGCTCAATCGCATCAGCGAGCAGGTCTCCTCAATGACCGTCTGAGGGACGTGTCCGGCTCTTGCCATCGAGGCGGGCCGGCCGTATCGTCGCGATAAGTTCGAAATACGGACACTAGTTCGATTATCGAACGATTCCTAAAGGGGAGATCGCGCGATGGCAGGCAAGGCGCAGGCAGCGGTGGCAATTCCGCCGGAGCACACCGGCAACGTCAAAGTCACGCGTCCGCAAACAGGCGCGGAATATCTAGACTCGCTGCGCGACGATCGCACCGTCTACATCTATGGCGAGCGGGTGAAGGACGTCACCAGGCACCCGGCCTTCCGCAACACCGCACGCATGGTCGCGCGTCTCTACGACGCGCTCCACGACGACAAGCGCAAGGACAGGCTCCTGCTGCCGACCGAGACCGGCAATGGCGGCGTGACGCACGCGTTCTTCAAGGCGCCGAAGACGATGGACGATCTTCTCGCCGGCCGTAACGCGATCGCCGAATGGGCGAAGATCACCTATGGCTGGATGGGCCGGGCGCCGGACTACAAGGCCGCGTTTCTCGCGACGCTGGGTGCCAACGCGGATTTCTACGAGCCGTACCAGGACAATGCCAAGCGCTGGTACAAGTTCAGCCAGGAGCGCGTGCCCTTCATCAACCACGCCATCATCCATCCGCCGGTCGACCGCGACCGTCCGCCGAACGAAGTCGCCGACGTCTGCTGCCATGTCGAGAAGGAGACCGATGCCGGCATCATCGTCTCCGGCGCCAAGGTGGTCGCGACCGGATCCGTGCTGACGAACTATACCTTCGTCGCGCATCACGGGCTCATTCCGCTGCAAGACAAGAAGTTCGCCGTCGTGTTCATGGTGCCGACCAACGCGCCCGGCGTGAAGTTCATCTGCCGCACCTCCTACGAGATGAGTGCGAGCGTGATGGGCAGCCCGTTCGACTATCCGATCTCGAGCCGGCTCGACGAGAACGACGCCGTGTTCATCATGGACAAGGTGCTGGTGCCCTGGGAGAACGTCTTCGTCTACGGCGACATCGACAAGGCGAACAATTTCTTCCCGCGCACCGGATTCCTGCCGCGCTTCGTCGTGCATGGCTGCACGCGGCTTGCGGTCAAGCTCGACTTCATCAGCGGACTGTTGTTGAAGGCGACGGAGGCCGCCGGCACCAAGGACTATCGCGGCGTGCAGGCCAATGTCGGCGAAGTCATCGCCTGGCGCAATCTGTTCTGGAGCCTGTCGGATGCAATGGTGCGCGATCCAAAACCATGGATCGGCGATTACGTGCTGCCCAACATGGACCCCGGCAACGCCTATCAGATCATCGCCACCATGGCCTACACCAAGGTGAAATATTTGATCGAGCAGACGGTCGCCTCGGGCCTGATCTATCTCAACAGCCACGCCAGCGATTTCAAGAACGACGAGATCCGCCCCTATCTCGATCGCTATTTGCGCGGCTCCAACGGTTACAAGGCGGAGGAGCGCGTCAAGCTGCTCAAGCTGTTGTGGGATTGCCTCGGCAGCGAGTTCGGCGGACGCCACGAGCTCTACGAGATCAACTACGGCGGCTCGACCGAGGAGATCCGTCGCTACTGCCTGTTCGGCGCGCAGGCCTCGGGCAATGCCGACCGCTTCAAGGGCTTTGCCGAGGACTGCATGGCCGAGTACGACCTCGACGGCTGGAAGGTCCCGGACCTCACAGATCCCGGCGAGCTCAGCTACCACATGCTGCGAAAGTGAGATCGATGCTGAGCAGAACCGCCATCGATTCCAAACGTTTCCGGTCGGTGATGGGAACGTTTCCGACCGGCGTCGCCGTCATCGCGACCGAATGGAACGGCGAGCTGTTCGGCGCGACGATCAACTCGCTGACGTCGGTGTCGCTCGATCCCTGCATGCTGTTGTTCTGCACCAATGAGGGCAGCGCGACCGGAGCGGCGATCCGGCAGCGCGGCCTGTTTTCGGTGAATATTCTGGGCCAGCATCAATCCGACCTGTCCCGCCGCTTCACAGGGCAATCGAAGAACAGGTTCGAGGATCTGGCAGTGGCATTCAGCGCCGACGGACTGCCGCTGCTGCAGGGCGCCGCAGCCCGGCTCTGCTGCCGCGTGGCCACCACCCACAAGGCCGGCGACCACGACATCATCCTCGGTGAGGTGCTGTCGGGCGACGAATCTGCGTGTAGCCCCCTCGTGTTTCACAAGGGCAACTACGGGAGCTTTCAGCGGTCTTGAACGTCACCGCTGCGGAGTGGAAGCCGTCGGCTTCTGGTGGTCGAGCGGGAAGCCTCACTGGGCCTTGGCTACGCTCCGATCGGATTGAAAACGGCGCTTGTGCGTTGGCGCTCGATCCGTACGCCGCGCTCGGCGAGGTCGCGCAACTGCAAGAACATCATTGCAGTCATCAAGGCGTCGTCGAAAGCATCGTGCTGTGCAAGAGGAGGAATACGGAGGTCGCGGAGGATCGCGGCGAACGAGAGATCGATCGACGTGTTGGGCGGCGCATCACCGTATTTGCGATCGTAGTAGAGCCGTGAAACTTCAATCCGCTCGTTCGGCAGCTCGATCCCGACCAACGGAAGGATGTACTTGTCCAGCATGGCGATGTCGAAGTCGACGTAGTAGCCGATGAGGGGGCGCGCCCCGATGAACCGGAGAAGGCTCGGCAGCACCTTCCAGACGATCGGCGCGGCCGCGACATCGGAGTGACGCAAGCGGTGGATCTTGATTGCTTCCGCTCCCATCTCCCTGTCGGGGTGGACGACGGCTTCGAAATGCTCGCTGGTCAGAATCCGATTGCCGCGAATCCTGATGGCCGCAATGGTGACGATGTCGTCCGTCCGCACGTTGAGACCCGTGGTCTCGCAATCTAAGACGACAAAGTCGTCGTCCGGAGCTCGATCGAACATGAATCGATACGACTGATCGCTCAGGGTCGCCTGGTGAAGCAACCGTTTGATCGCGCGTGGCAACATCTTTAGAACATACCGAGCTTGAAACGATGACGAACAATTTCTCGAAACTGCTTCACGACCTGAAGCGTGTCCCGCAGCAGATGACGTTCCATGCTGGACAAATGCGCAGGTCTCACCAGAGTACCCGACGTCCCGGCGGATGCGGCCAGCTGCCCGTCGAGCCGGAGCATCAGCAAGAATCGGAAGGCCTGTTTCAGGTCGCGTCCAAAATCTGCTCGCAACACTCCCAAGTCACACAGCCGGGAGATTCGCTTGTCGGTGGAAGTCTCGCGCAAGCCCTGTTCGAGCGCCAGGCTGCGAACGCCGTGCACGATGGGAAAGATTCCGCCTTTCTTCAGGTCAAGCGCGTCTCCGCTACCCTCGGATGTGATCAGGTTGTTGAAAAGACCGATTGGCGTTTCGAAGGCGTCAACTGCGCGCGCAAAGTGGGCCAGGAACGCCTGTTCACCCCGGATCAGCTCGATCAGCGTCGACTTGGCGCTATCCAGCAGTGACGCGTTGCCGGCGATCGCCTGGGCATCATACACGATGGCTACATTCATGTGCGCGGCCTCGTCGGGGAGGGCGACCCAGCGACGGAAATCCGTCAGGTAGTCGGTGAGCGGCTTCGACCATGCCGGATTGCTCACCATGATGTTGCCGGGGCAAGGCGGAAACCCGAAACCTCCTAGCGCGCCGGAGAATTCGTTGCGGAAATGCTCCAGGGGTTTGCTCTCGACTGGACCATCGAGGATGAGACCGTTGTCCTGGTCAGTGCGCATGGTCTGCTCGCCGCGCCCCTCGCTACCCATCACGATCAGGCAACCGCTGGTCCGCAGCTCTGCCGGCGCGACCATTTCGAACAGTCTGGACAGCAGGCGCCGGTTGAGGTCCGAGACGATCTCCGCGATGACCTCGACCTTGACGCCTTGCCGCCGCAGCACCCGCGTTTGTGCTTCGATCTCGCCTGCAGCAACCGCGAGATCCTGCAGGCTGGAGCCTCGATCGATGCGACCGGCGACGACCTGAGCACTGCCTGCCAGGAAACCCAGGAGATCGATTTCCTCGAGAATACCGACGAACCGTTCGCCGTCGTGCACGGCGAGCCGCCGCTTGTTGTGCTTCGTCATGAGCAGGAGAGCCGAGGAGACGAAATCGTCGGGGCGGATCGACACGATGTCGAAGTTCGCGAGCTCGCCCACCGGTGTCTGGATAGGCAGACGCCGCAACACCACCGCTTTGGACAGGTTCATGCCCGTGATAATGCCGATCCGCTCGCCATTGCGTACGAACAGAGCGTTGCTGTTGATCTCGCGCATCAGGTGACCAGCGGCTTCAATCGTGTCGGTCGCAGCCACGAATGATGGAGGATGCAGGAATAGCTCGCCAACCCTGGCATGCATCAGCGAGCCGTAACGCCTGGCCTCTTCGTCGTTGGCAAGCTCATCCAGCTTTTGCGAGATTTCGCGGTAGAAGAATGCCGCAAATCGCGGATTGGCCTTGATCAGGTTGAGGGCGACCTTCCTGGGGATCACATAGCAAAGCGTTTCATCGCGGGCGAGAAACTTGTGACCGTTCTGGTCGTGAACGAGTGCGCGGCTATCGAATGTGTCCTTTGGACCAAGCAGCGCGAGCAGATCGGCTTCACTCCGCTCCTCGACCGTGCCCTTGATGACGACATAGATGGCATCCGCCGGAGCGTCCCCGGCGATGATTGCTTCGCCCGGACGGAAGTACGCTATGTCGAGCGCCCCTCGTAACGTCTCGGCCTCGTTCGGCGTCAGACGATCGAACGGTGGATTGTTGATGTCGAATGCCTTGGGCATTTCGGCCTCTCGAAGCCACGGACGATCCCGGCGCTGGCGACTGACCCTCGAAGCGCGGCACCGGCCGGTGCAGTGACCCGGCCGATGCCGAAGAGCCCGCCCTGTGGCCTCGTTCAGTGCGTCGTGGCAGCGGCAGCTCCGATGCCAGTCTGGGACCGAACATATTGTGCATCAAAGCCGTCACGGTCGATAGCGGCACGCTTGCTGCGGTCCAGAGTGGAGAAAAGCCAGATGCCTGCAAATGCGATGGCCATCGAGAACAGAGCCGGATTGTCCAGTTTGATCGGCGCAGATCCCTTGGCGAAGCCCAGCGTCACCTCCCAGACGGCCGGCGACAGAACGACGCCGACGACCGCGCTGATGAGACCGAGGAAACCGCCGATCAGCGCGCCCCGCGTCGTCAGGCCTCTCCAGAAGATCGACATCACGAGCACGGGAAAGTTGCAGGAGGCCGCGATGGCGAAGGCAAGGCCCACCATGAAGGCGACGTTCTGGTTCTCGAACACGATGCCGAGGAAGATCGCGAGCACGCCGAGGACCAATGTCGCGATCTTCGAGACGCGGATCTCGTCCTGCTCGTTGGCATTTCCGCCCTTGATGACCATGCTGTAGAGATCGTGGCTGATGGATGACGCCCCGGCCAGGGCTAACCCCGACACCACCGCCAGGATCGTGGCAAAGGCGACGGCCGAAATGAACCCAAGGAACAGGTTGCCGCCGACGGCGTTCGCAAGATGGATCGCGGCCATGTTGGAGCCGCCCTTGATCGCCGCGATTCCGCTCTTGGTCCGTTCAAGAATGGCCCCGTCCAGGAACATCGCATCGGTCGAAACCAGCGTGATCGCGCCAAAGCCGATGATGAAGGTCAGGATGTAGAAGTAGCCGATAAAGCCCGTCGCATAGAACACCGATTTGCGCGCGGCCTGGGCATCCTTCACCGTGAAGAAGCGCATCAGGATATGCGGCAGACCCGCCGTTCCGAACATCAGCGCAAGGCCGAGCGAGATTGCCGACAGCGGGTTGGAAATCAGGCTGCCGGGCTCCATGATCGCGAGCTTCTTGGGATGCACCTCGGTTGCCTTGGCGAACAGAGCTTCCGGACTGAACCCGAACTTGTAGAGGACGGCTCCGGCCATGAAGGTTGCGCCCGAGAGCAGCAGCACCGCCTTGATGATCTGCACCCAGGTCGTTGCCTTCATTCCACCAAAGGTCACGTAGATCATCATCAAGCCGCCGACCAGGACGACCGCGATCCAGTAGTCGAGACCGAACAGCAGCTGGATCAGCTTGCCTGCCCCGACCATCTGCGCGATCAGGTAGAACGCAACGGTCACCAGCGAGCCGCAGGCCGCCAGGATCCGGATGTCGGTCTGCCCGAGCCGAAACGACGTGACGTCGGCAAAAGTGAACTTGCCGAGATTGCGCAGCTGCTCGGCAATCAGAAACGTGACGATCGGCCAACCCACGAGCCATCCGACGGAGTAGATCAAGCCGTCGTAGCCGGATGTGTAGACGAGGCCGGAAATGCCGAGGAAGGAAGCCGCCGACATGTAGTCGCCGGCGATCGCAAGCCCGTTCTGGAAGCCCGTAATGCCGCCGCCGGCCGAGTAGAAATCTGCTGCCGACGCGGTCCGCTTTGCGGCCCAATAGGTGATGACGAGCGTCAAGCCGACGAACCCGACGAACATACCGATCGCCGACCAGTTGATCTCCTGCTTGGAGCCGCCCTCGACGGCGCCAGCGGCAAGCGCGAGCGTGGGCATGCTTGCGAGCAGGAGTACAAGCAACAGGGAGAACTTTCTCATGAGGGGTTCTCCTCAACAATCTTGCGAATGAGCACGTCGTAGCTGGAATTCGCCTGCCGCACGTAGATGCCCGTCAGCACGAAGGCGAGCACGATGACGGACAATCCGATTGGAATGCCGATCGTCGTCACGCCGTGACCAAGTGGAGCGCCCAGAAACTTGGGAGCGTAGGCTACCAGCAGGATGAAGCCGAAATAGATGACCAGCATGATCAGCGACAACGTCCAGCCCAGCGACGAACGGCGACGCACGAGCTCCTGGTAGTTCGGATCGCTTTCAATCCTTGCGAGCTTGCTCACAGCAATGATCCCTGGAGTTCTTCCCGTTGCGACAGCCCCCTGCGTGGCGAGGGCTTGACTAGAGTGTCCTGCAGACGGACCGGCTTCCATGATCCAGATCAAATCCGGCTGATCCGAGTGGGATGTCCCCCGGGCAATGCCGGGATCGATCCGAGCGGCTACTTTCGCTCAGACGTGGCCGGCCCGACGCGAGATCTCGGATTTTTTGCCCGCTTTTGTTGGGAGCGCCGGCAGTGGATCGTCCGGCCGGAACTTGCCAATCTGCCGCCAGAGCCAGCGGCCGCATCGTGAATATTGGTTGCTATCAACCCGCGTTCCGCAAGGAAGCAGCCGCCCCCTCGGGATCACGGCTGCCGGAAGTCCTCTCGCGCCATCCGGACGGACCAGTGCGAACCATCGTCACCCAAACCATAGGTCTGCCCGTGAGACGCGGCCGATCCGACACGGCGTCTCAGAGCTTCTTGGCGGCGGGGGATCGATCTGCTCGTCCGTCGCTGTGCCCGGCCTTTTCGGCACCGTACCAGGGCAGGAGCCAGCGCACCGTGCGCTCGAACAAGAGATCGGCTGCCACGCCCATCGTGCCGAGTGCGATCAGGCCTACGAACATGTGGTCGACCCGGAACACCTCCTGCGACATCTGGATAAGGTAGCCGACTCCGAAGGCGGCGCCGGCGAGTTCGGCCGCGACGAGAACGACCAGTGCGACGGACAGGCTGATCCTGAGGCCAGCGATGATGAACGGCAGTGCGCCGGGAATGATGACGAACACGAAATTGCGCCAGCCGCGCGCGCCAAGACTGGCCGCCGCCCGCCCAAGCAGCGGGCTGGCATCGCGCACGCCGATATAGGTGTTGACCCATACCGGGAAGAAGACGCCCCAGGCGATCAGGAAGATCTTGGATGCCTCGCCGATGCCGAACCAGAAGATCGCCAATGGCACGAAGGCGAGTGACGGCACGGCGCGGAACATCTGCACGAGTGGATTGAGCGTTCCGTGCAGCAGCGGCAATCGAGCCATGGCCACCCCAAGCGCGACGGCGAGCACCGATCCGCTGACGAACCCGATCGCCGCGCGCAACAGGCTTGCGGCCAGATGCCGCGGCAGCTCGCCATCGAGGATCAGCGTCCATCCGGACTGCACGATCGTGCTTGGCGCCGGGAGCATAACGTCGTTGACGAGGCCGCTGCGGCTCAGTGCCTCCCATGCGCCGAAGAAGGCGAGTGTGCCGATGAAGCCGGCGAGCGTGTGACTGCTTACGCGCAATGTCATGCTGTTACTCGGCGGTCTCCAGCCCGATTGATCTTGCCACGTGCTCGTATAATTCGTTGAAGCGCGGTGTCGTACGCCGGCGCGGACGTGGCAGGTCGACCTTGATGTCCTCGACGATCCGTCCCGGATTCGGCGACATCACGATCAGGCGCGTCGCGAGCACCAGCGCCTCCGCGATATTGTGGGTCACGAACACGATCGTGGGCTGCTCCTGCCTGTGGATATCGATCAATTTGGCCTGAAGCGAGCTGCGGGTCATTGCATCGAGGGCCGCGAAGGGTTCGTCCATCAACAACAGGGACGGGCGAGTTGCGAGGGCCCGTGCGATCGCGATGCGCTGTTTCATCCCGCCCGACAGCTCGAAGGGATATTTTGCGCCGGCGTCGGGAAGTCCGACACTGCTGAGCAATTGTCGGGCAATGTCGCTCCGCTTCGCCGCTGCCATGCCCGCCATGCGGAGGCCAAACTCGACGTTGGCCTGCGCGGTCAGCCAGGGAAAGAGGGAGTAGTCCTGAAACACCACGCCGCGTTCGGAGCTTGGGCCGTCGATGGCGTGGCCATCCACCCGGACGTCGCCATGGGCGGGCGCGACAAAGCCCGCGAGGATGTTAAGAAGCGTGCTTTTGCCGCATCCGCTCGGTCCGAGAATGCACACGAATTCGCCGCGGTCGATGGTCAGCGAGATATTGCCGAGCGCGATGGTCTTGCCGCGACCGGAATCGTAGACATGACCGAGCTCGATGCACCTGATCAGCGGCACACCGGCGTTGGTATGCGGCTTGATCTCCACCCTCGCGTCCATTGCAGCCGGCCTGGTCTATTCGCTGCGCGCCCGATCGTACAGCGACGTCACCACCACGGTGTTGAAGTCGGGAATCTTCGCATCCGGACGCACCAGCTTGTTGTCCACGGCCCATTTCGCCTGCTCTTGCAGCAGGGACACCAGCGCAGGCTTGTCCAGCGCGAGATTGAAATTGGTCCGTTTCCAGAAGGATTTTGCGATCGCGGGATCGAGCTTGATCCGCTCTGCGGTCAGTGTTGCCGCGGCATCGGGATCCTTCCTGATGGTGTCGTCCGCCTCGATCAATGCCTTCAGCGCCTTCACGAGCAGATCGGCCTTGCTGTCGATGGTCGATTGCAGGGTGATGATCGAGGAGTAGGTGTTGTAGAGCCCTTCCGAACGGATGATGTGGAACTTGTCGGTGCCTTGCGCGACGGCCTGCGATAGATGCGGCTCGGTCCAGATGAAGCCGTCGATCGCGCCGCCGGCGAGGCTGCTGACGAAGTCGCCGGGATTGAGGCTGACGGCGGTGATGTCCGACCAGGCGAGGCCCTCCTGCTTGAGCAGCTTCGACAGATAGAGATGCGCGTTCGTGCCCTGCGAATAGCCGATACGCCGGCCCTTGACGTCCTTCGCGGTCTTGATGTCCTTGATCGCGACGAGATCGAACGGTTCATGCCGGTTCAAGGTGCCGATGATCCGAACCGGCAGCCCGTTCAGGGCTGCGAAGACGACCGGCGTCTCGGCCGCTGTGCCGATCACTACGCCGCCGCCGACCAGCGCGTCCAGCACCAGCCTTCCGCTGGCGAAGGTCGAAACCTTTGGCGTCAGTCCCTGCTTCTGCCAGGTCTTGTCGTGATCGGCGACGAAGAACTGGCCCCAGCCGAGCGCAATGCCTTCGCCGATCGTAATGTCTTCAGCGTGCGATGATGCGGAGGTAAGCGACATCACGGCGGCGATTGCGGCGGCTGCGAGCCTGCCCGGCCGGAATGAGGCGGCAATGGACATCACGATACGGTCTCCTTGTGTCAATAACGATGGTTTGGATTCGCAGCCGGCCGCACACCGCGCGCGCCGAGCGGGAGTTGGCCGGCTTCGTGGAAGCGCTGCGCCAGGGAGGCTGCACGATGATCGGCGAAGGCCGGGGCAATCAGCGACAGGCCCTGCGGCAGGCCGTTCGGCAGGAAGCCGCTGGGAACCGCAACCGCCGAGAGATCGGCGAGATTGACGAAGTTCGTGTAGGTCCCGAGCCTGGCATTGAGGACGATCGGATCAGCTTCGACCTCGTCGATCCGGTAGATCGTGCCGGTGGTGGGGACGGCGAGGATATCGATCTCGTTCCAGAGCTTGTCGACCTGCCGCTTGAGAATGTTGAGCCGCTGCTGGGCCGCGAAGACGTCGCCGCCCGAGATGCCGCGGCCCCCGAACAGGATCTCGCGGGTGACCGGAAGCAGCGCCTCGGGCTGCTTGTCGGCGAAATGGCGAAGCGCTCCGTAACGGTCCGCGAGCCATGCGCCCTTGAACAGGAGATCGTTGATCTCCGCGAAGGGCGCGTAGTCGATCTCCACCTTGCGCCCGCCAAGGCCTTGCAGCCGCGCGACCGCCTTGTCGAACAGCGCGGCCGCATCCAGATCGCCAAAGAAGTCGAGCCATTGCGGGGAGGGGACGCCGAAGCTGAACTTGGCTGGCAGCGGACGTGCTTCCGTCAGCGATCCGGTGCGGGAGAACGGATCCTCCTCGTCATGGGCGCGCGCAACGTCGAACGCGGCCTGGGCGTCCGGCACCGTCAATGCGAAAATCGAGAGCGTCTCGATCGAGCGGCAGGCCGCGACGACACCGACTTCGCTGAGCAGGCCCCGGGTCGGCTTCAATCCGACGACATTGTTGAATGCGGCCGGCACGCGGCCCGACCCGCCGGTATCGTTGGCGAGCGCGAAGCTGACGAGCCCCGCGGCGACCGACACCGCCGCCCCCGAGCTCGAGCCGCCGGGAATGTAGCGAGCATCGAATGGATTGCGCGCCACGCCATAAGGCGATCGCACGCCCACGAGCCCGGTCGCGAACTGGTCCATATTGGTCTTGCCGATCAGGATCGCGCCTGCGGCGAGCAGGCGCCCCACCGCCGGGTTGTTCCTTGCCGGCGCATAGGAAAACGCCGGGCATGCCGACGTGGTCGGCAGACCGACCGTGTCGATGCAGTCCTTGACACTGAAGGGAATGCCCCAGAGCGGAAGAGCCTCGCGTTGCTGCGCCGGCAGCGCCTCTAGCTGCCTCGCCCGCGCGAGCGCGTCCTCGCGCCCGACGACGCTGATCCAGACGCCATCCTCGCCGCGGCGCGCGATTTCGTCCAGGATGCGTTCGACGACGCCCGACGGCTTGAGCGTGCCGCTCGCATAGGCGGCGGTCAATTGCGGGAGCGTGAGATCGAGCATTTGCGTTGGTCTACTCATGAAGGATCCTGCGGACGCGGAAACGGCTTCGCCTGCTCGAACGCACGCGCGGCGCGCAGGACGGTGGTATCAGCGAATTTCGCACCGATGATCTGCAAGCCCACCGGCAATCCCGCGGCAGTCAATCCCGCCGGGATCGAAGCCGCCGGCTGTTGCGTCAGGTTGAACGGATAGGTGAAGGGCGAACGGATCGGCCGAACCACGAGATCGGCCTCCGATGCGCCAATGACCGAAGCGGGATGCGCGGTCGTCGGCGTGAGCAGCAGGTCCCAGTCCTGATGGAAGCGGTTGAAGTGCCGGCCGAGCGCTTCGCGCCGGTCGACAGCCTGCAGGTAGCTGATGACATCGATGCTCCGGCCCTTTTCGGCAACGTCTTGCAAGCCTTGCTCGACCAACGCGCGGCGGGCGGGATCGAACGAGGCCAGCAGCTTCGCGGCGCCGGCGAACCAGAAGGTTTGGAAGATATCGAAGGGGTCTTCGATTTTGGGGTCGACCTCTTCGACGACCGCGCCGAGCTCGGCAAAGGTCTTGGCCGCCGCGGCGCCGATTTTCGCGACCTCCGGATCGACCTGAGCGTAGCCGAGCCCCGGGCTGAACGCGACGCGCAAGCCCTTGACGCCGCGATCGAGATCCGCCAGCCAGGGAATCTCCTGCGACGGCAGCGCGTTCCAGTCGCGTCCGTCCGGACGCGCGATTGCATCGAGCAGCAGGGCCGCGTCGTCGACCCGGCGCGTCATCGGCGTGACGTGAAACAGGGTGCCGTTCTGCGAGGGCGGATAGACGGGGACGCGGCCGAATGTCGGTTTGAACCCGAACACGCCGCTATGCGCCGCCGGCAGCCGGGTCGAACCACCGCCGTCAGTCGCGACATGCAACGGCCCGAAGTTCAGCGCCGCCGCCGCCGCCGAGCCTCCGCTGCTGCCGCCCGGCGTGTGGGCGAGATTCCAGGGATTGCGCGTGATGCCGGTCAGCGGGCTGTCGCCGAGGCCCTTCCAGCCGAATTCCGACGTCGTGGTCTTGCCGAGCAGGACGGCGCCTTGCTCGCGCAGCCTGGCTGTCGCGGGCGAATCTTCGTTCCAGTCCTGCGCCGCATCAATGGCTCGGCTGCCGCGCAACGTCGGCCAGCCCTTGGCGAGGATCAGATCCTTGAGCGCAACGGGCACGCCGTCGACGAGGCCAAGCGGCCCGCCGCGCTTCCATCGCGCTTCCGACTGCCGGGCCGCTTCGAGCGCTCTATCGGCATCGAGCAATGCGAACGCATTGACGAAAGGCTCGAGACGCTCGATGCGATCGAGCACGGCCCGAGTCACCTCGACCGGTGAAAGTGCTTTTGTCTGGTAGTGCCGGACGAGCTCGATCGCGGGGAGAAGGGCAATCTCATCGGCCTTGGCTGGTGGCAATACCGACCTCGCCAAGGGAGCATTCTGCGCGGACATCAGCAGGACCTCGTTCTTCCGGAAAAAATCTCTTTCCGAGTGAACGATGGCTAAGCGCTTGGACCGACGGGCAGCAGCAATTAATTGCGGGTGAATGCTCCGCTCATCAAGAAGGAAGAATTTAAGCGCGGGGCCCGGTGCCGCAGGAATGAAAATCTCTCCGATCGCACGGCGTCAGCAGAGTCTGACTAGATGGACTGACAGCACGCAGTCGGCCACGGCCGGATCGGGAGACCGGAGTTGGTCCGCCAACCGATTGTCGCGGGCCTAGCCGGGGTTTGGCGCGAGTCGTAAGGGCAGACCATTGCCATCCAGGAGAGCGTGATCTTGCTGGTTAATCCGCCCTGGCGCTTTCGGGGCAAGGCGGACATCGGCTAACCAAACCCGCCGCTACATTTCTCGAAATGAGCCGTTGCTGCCCTCAATGGAAGTCGCCATGCTCCGAGCCAATCACCGCACTGGAGGGTCACCAATTCCGTGAATAGTTTCATTCCCGCGATTCTTCCGCGCGGCAAAGGGCACCAGTTTGTCTTGTATGGCGACTCCTGTTCGGGCGTCCCAGGTGCATTGCACGAAGAGACCTTCGCCTCGGTCAACGCAGTTGTTCAACGTCTGCAGCCGCAGCCCGAATTCATTCTCTTTCCAGGCGATGAGATCATCGGCCTAACGCCGGATGCGGACGTTCTGCGCGCGCAGTGGCGACATTGGTTCGACACGGAAATGGCGTGGCTCGACCGTGCGGCTATCCCCATCTGGCACACAACCGGAAATCATACGACCTACGACCTGATGAGCGAGGCGGTGTTCCGCAGCTTTCTTAATTTGCCGAATAACGGACCGCCAGGGCAAGCTGGTCTCTCCTATTTCGTACGGCGCGGCGAGCTTTTGATGGTATTCGTCAACACGCTCTGGAGCGGGCTCGGAGGTGAGGGCCATGTCGAGATCGACTGGCTCGAAGCAACGCTGAGAGCTCATGGCGATGCCCGACATAAGCTCGTTCTTGGTCATCATCCGGTGTTTCCCGTCAATGGCTTTGCCGGCGCCTATCAGCGCGAGATCGGCCACGAATACGCTCGTCCGTTCTGGGACGTTCTTGTGAACGAAAACGTCCTTGCCTACCTGTGCAGCCACATCCTTGCTTTCGACGTGCAGGCGCACAGCGGCGTCCTGCAAATCTGCACCGCAGGCGCCGGAACGGCTCACAGAATGCCGGAAGGCGTTGAATATCTGCACTGCGTCCAGGCCGCGCTTGACGAGCAGGGCCTGCGTTATCAGGTGCTCGATACCGGCGGCGCCGTAAGGGAGAGGATGGAATGGCCGCTGCCCAATCCAGATCCCGCCCTGTGGAGGCAACTGCCGCTCGGAGAAGTGGAAGCGATGTTCAGTGGACGTGTGCCGAGCGGATCCAGGATTGAGCTGCGACTGGCAGGGCAGAGCGCCACGATCGACGTTGCATCGGCGCAGACAATCTTCACGGCTTTCGCGCCAAGCTCAATCGCGCCGTTCTGGTTGGGACTTCGGGGGCCGAAGCAAACCCTGACAGCCATCGTCGGTCGTGATCCGGGGCGCAGTCCGTCCTATTGGTTTGGACCTGATCTTGCAGGAGGTGAAAGTTTCGATATCCACGTCCTCATCTATCCGGATATGGGCCCTGGCGGCTTGCTGTACCGCCACCACACCACGCCGTATTGGTCGTCCTTCGACTCTGCGACCGCGCGAGGATTAGAGCAGCTTTCTTGGCCTCAGCGTTGGGCCATCGGTCAGGGACAGAGCGGCAGTGAAGACCGCCCGTTTAGAGGTACAGCGTTGAATCTCCAAATCGTGCCGACAGAGACTTCATGAGCTGCGCCGAACCGAGCCGACATGAAATTCAGATCTTTTTGCAGGGGCGTGGCGCCAAGCAGCGGCCGGGCACGTGGTGCAAATCGCACTAAGGTGCGTCCGCCTTGTGCGGATGTCGTGACGTTTGCGGACATCAGGCGGGGGAAACTCTGCGATGGTGAACTTTTGCCACTGATTTGCCCGACGCGTCAAGCGATTTCGTAAAATCAGCAGGCCGTGTGCGGGCGATCCTCGGCTACTTTGCATGGGGTTGTTTTTCAGATTTTGATGGAAGCCCCGAAGCGGGAAATCGGGTACACAAAAAAGGGCCGCCTCAACAGACGGCCCTTTCGTTTCTCGTCCAAGCGCTTCCGCTTACTCCGCGGCCTGCTTCTGCGGCGGATCGAGCGCGCCGGACTTGTGGATGTCGGCGACCTGGTGATCCGAGAAGCCGAGCACGCTGCGCAGGATCTCGTCGGTGTGCTCGCCGAGCAGCGGCGAGCGCTGCACGTCGCTCGGTGAGTCCGACAGCTTGATCGGGTTGCCGACCGAGATGTACTTGCCCCGCGTCGGATGGTCGACTTCGACCACGGTGCCGGTAGCGCGCAGCGACTGGTCTTCGGCGATCTCCTTCATCGACAGGATCGGGCCGCAGGGGATGTCGTCCTTGTTGAGGATCTCCATCGCCTCGAACTTCGTCTTCGTCATCGTCCACTGCTCGATGCGGGCGAAGATCTCGTTGAGCCGCGGCAGGCGGGCTGCGGGCTTTGCGTAGTTCGGATCGGTCTTCCAGGTCGGCTCGCCGATCACGTCGCAGATCTTCTCCCAGACCGGGGCCTGGGTGATGAAGTAGATGTAGGCGTTGGGATCGGTCTCCCAGCCCTTGCACTTCAGGATGCGGCCGGGCTGGCCGCCGCCGGAATCGTTGCCGGCGCGCGGCACGGCATCGCCGAACGGAATGCCTTCGCCGAACTGGCTGTACTCCTTGAGCGGACCGTGGGCGAGGCGCTGCTGGTCGCGCAGCTTGACGCGCGCGAGGTTGAGCACGCCGTCCTGCATCGCGGCCGTGACGCGCTGGCCCTTGCCCGAATGCGTGCGCTGATAGAGCGCGGTGACGATGCCGAGCGCGAGATGCAGGCCGGTGCCGCTATCGCCGATCTGCGCGCCGGTGACGAGCGGCAGGCCGTCGCGGAAGCCCGTGGTCGAGGCGGCGCCGCCGGTGCACTGCGCGACGTTCTCATAGACCTTGCAGTCCTCGTACGGCCCGGGACCAAAGCCCTTGATCGAGGCGACGATCATCTTCGGGTTGATCGCCTGAATCTTCTCCCAGGGGAAGCCCATGCGGTCGAGCACGCCGGGGCCGAAGTTCTCGACCAGCACGTCGCACTTCCTGATCAGTTCGGTGAGAACCTCCTTGCCCTTGGGGTTCTTGGTGTCGAGCGTGATCGAGCGCTTGTTGTGGTTCAGCATGGTGAAATACAGGCTGTCCACGTTCGGGATGTCCTGGAGCTGGCCGCGGGTGATGTCACCGACACCCGGACGCTCCACCTTGATCACGTCGGCGCCGAACCATGCCAGCAACTGCGTGCAGGTCGGCCCCGACTGGACGTGGGTGAAATCGAGAATGCGAACGCCCGTGAGCGCCTTGGTCATCGTGTCTGCTCCTTTTACTATTTGTTGCCGTCATGCCCGCGAAGGCGGGCATCCAGTATTCGCCGTCAATTCAGTCGGGCTCAGCGTTCGCCATCAGGGATGGTCCGGCGATTACTGGGTTCCCCGCCTGCGCGGGGAATGACCCGGTCGGTGCTCACTTCTTCTTCTGCAAGACGCTCTGCGGATTGAGATTGCCGATGCGGCCGCTCTCCGAGCCTGCCGCCGGATCGATCACCGCGTTGATCAGCGTCGGCTTGCCCGAGCTGATGGCCTCGTTGACTGCGCGCTTCAGCTCATCCGGCGAGGTCGCGTTCACGCCGACGCCGCCAAAGGCTTCCATCATCTTGTCGTAGCGTGCGCCCTTGACGAACACGGTGGTCGCGGGATCTGCGTTGGCGTTGTTGACGTCGGTGCCGCGATAGATGCCGTCATTGTTGAAGATGACGACGCAGATCGGCAAATTGTAGCGGCAGATGGTCTCGACCTCCATGCCGGAGAAGCCGAAGGCGCTGTCGCCTTCCACCGCGAGCACGGGGTTGCCGGTCTCGAGCGCGGCAGCAATCGCCTGGCCCATGCCGATCCCCATCACCCCCCAGGTGCCGACGTCGAGACGCTTGCGCGGCTTGTACATGTCGATGACGCCGCGGGCGAGGTCGAGCGTGTTGGCGCCCTCGTTGACGAGGATCGCGTCCGGATGCTCCTTGATGACGTTCTTCAGCACGCCGAGCGCGCCGTGATAGTCCATCGGCGACTTGTTGTTCATGAGCTTCGGCGCCATCTTGGCGACGTTCTCTTCACGCTTGGTCGAAACAGCCTTGGTCCATTCGGACGGCGGCACGGTCCAGCCCGCAGCCATCGCCTGGTTGAAGGCGGAGACGACGGAGCCGATGTCGCCGACGACCGGCGCGACGATCTCGACGTTGGAGTCCATCTCCTTCGGCTCGATGTCGACCTGGATGAATTTCTTGGGCGCTTCGCCCCAGCTCTTGCCCTTGCCGTGCGAGAGCAGCCAATTGAGCCGCGCGCCGATCAGCAGGACGACGTCGGACTCTTTCAGCACCGTCGAGCGGGCGGCTCCAGCGCACTGCGGATGGGTGTCGGGGAGGAGGCCCTTGGCCATGCTCATCGGCAGGAAGGGGACGCCGCTCTTCTCGACGAAGCTCTTGATCTCCTCGTCGGCCTGCGCGTAGGCAGCGCCCTTGCCGAGGATGATGAGGGGACGTTTCGCGCTCTTTAGAACATCGAGCGCGCGCTTGACCGACGCAGGCGAGGGGATCTGTGCGGGCGAAGCATCGATCACCTTGACCAGCGACTTCTGGCCGGCATCGGCGTTCATGACCTGGCCGAACAGCTTGGCCGGCAGGTCGAGATAGACGCCGCCGGGACGGCCGGAGACCGCGGCGCGGATGGCGCGAGCCAGACCAATGCCGATGTCCTGGGCGTGCAGCACGCGATAGGCCGCCTTGCACAGCGGCTTTGCGACCGCAAGCTGATCCATCTCCTCATAGTCGCCCTGCTGGAGGTCGACGATCTCGCGCTCGGAAGAGCCCGAGATCAGGATCATCGGATAGCAATTGGTGGTGGCGTGAGCCAGCGCAGTGAGGCCATTGAGGAAGCCGGGCGCGGAGACGGTGAGACAGACGCCGGGCTTCTTGGTGAGGAAACCTGCGATTCCCGCCGCGTAACCGGCGTTCTGCTCGTGACGGAAGGAGATCACGCGGATGCCCGCGGCCTGTGCCATGCGGCCCAAATCCGTGATCGGGATGCCCGGCACATTATAGATGGTGTTGATGCCGTTCAGCTTGAGCGCGTCGATGACGAGATGAAAGCCATCCGTCAATTCCTGCTCGGTGCCCGGTGCTTCGGACTTGGTCGCGGTATTCAGCATGGGCCTTGTCTCCCTGGTCTCAAGGTCGTTGGGGCGAATTGTTCGCCCTTCTGGTGAAGTTGCTGGCTCAACAGCTACGTGAATAGTTCCTGGCCATGCGCTTCGACGTAAGCCGCAAGGCCAAGGGTGTGATCGCGAGCGCGCTTCTCGGCGAGCTCGGTGTCGCGCGCTTCCAGCGCTTCGATGATGCCGAGATGCTCGGGCAGCGAGGTCGCGGTACGGTCCTTCCGTCCGATCGTCAGTTGCCGGTAGCCGCGCACGTGCAGCAGAAGGTCGTTGGTGAGGTCGACCAGGATCGGCGATTCCGACAGCGAGATCAGCGCCTGGTGGAAGGCGATGTTGGCGCGCGAATATTCCTCGATGTGATCCTCGGGTAGGCGATCCTTGCCGAAATCCTTGAAGTAGTCGCGCAGCGCCGAAATGTCCTTCTTGCGCGCGGTGGTGGTGATCAGGCGCGCCGCCATGCTCTCCAGCGCCGCCCAGGCGCGGATCATGTCGACGATCTCGCTCTTGGTCCTGCGCACCACCATGATACCCCGGCGCGGCACGGTCTTCACAAAACCGTCCTGCTCGAGCATCGCGATCGCTTCGCGGATCGGCGTGCGGCTCACGCCAAGGCGTTCGGACAGCGCGCGCTCGTCCAGCATCACCGGCTCGGGCGTCGAATAGATGTCCATCTTGAGGATCGCTTCCTTCAAGGCGTCATACGCCTTGTTCTTGAAGCTGCTCTCCGGGGCAATACGGACGATTGCGAGATCTGCCTCGGCCATGTTGGGCGATGCCTTGATTTGCTTCACGACGATTCTCCTCCTCAGGGGGAGTCGTCTTTTACAGGAATATTTACCGAAATGTTTTTGGCATACCACATGCCAGAATGTCAAGCTGCCTATTTTTTGCGGCGTTCGGACCCATCCCCCGCCTTGACAAGTTGGCTTCTGGCATACCAAATGCCATCGCCAGCCATTTTTGATCCAAACCGGCGGAATAAACTCGGGCTTTCTGCCCCTCCGTTCCGCGGCATGGAACAAGGCGCGGCGAATGGCAAGCATCACGGGCAGCCGCAATGTGCGCGCCTTGCAAAGCAAGATCTGAGGTCAAGGGAGAAACCACATGTCGAATTCCAAAGATGCCGTCCGCAGGGTGCTTGACCAGGTCAAGGCGGACAACCGCACCAGCCTGACGGCCCCCGAAGGCAAGCTCGTCTGCGATGCCTACGGCATTCCGGTGCCGAAGGAGGGGGTCGCGAAGTCGGCCGGTGAGGCCGGCAAGATGGCTTCCTCCATGGGCTTCCCGGTCGTGATGAAGATCGTCTCGCCCGACATTCTCCACAAGACTGAAGCCGGTGGCGTCATCGTCGGCCTCAAGACGGCGCAGGATGCCGAGAAGGCCTACGAGACCATTCTCTCCAATGCCAAGAAATACAAGGCTGACGCCAAGATCGAGGGCATCCAGGTGCAGCAGATGCTGGCTGGCGGGACCGAGGTGATCGTCGGCTCGATCACCGACGGTTCCTTCGGCAAGCTGGTCGCCTTCGGCCTCGGCGGCGTGCTCGTCGAAGTGTTGAAGGACATCACCTTCCGCCTCGCGCCCGCAACCAGGGAGGATGCGCTGTCGATGCTCGACGGAATCCAGGCGCATGAGATTCTGAAGGGCGTTCGCGGTGGCGAGCCGGTGAACCGCACGGCGCTTGCCGACGTCATCGTCAAGGTCTCGCAGCTCGTCACGGACTTCCCGGAGATCATCGAGCTCGACCTCAACCCGGTGTTCGCGACCCCAAAGGATGCGATCGCCGCCGACGTGCGCATCGTCGTCGACTTCGCCTACAAGCCAAAGCCGAAGCCGCGCCCGACCGAAGAGATCGTCGCGGCCATGAACCGCATCATGCAGCCGAAGGCGGTTGCCGTGATCGGCGCCTCGGCCGAAGACGGCAAGATCGGCAACTCCGTGATGAAGAACCTCGTCAACGGCGGCTACAAGGGCGAGATCATTCCGATCCATCCCAAGGCCCCCGAGATCCTCGGCTACAAGGCTTATAAGAGCGTCAAGGACGTGCCGGGCGTGATCGACGTCGCGGTGTTCGCGATCCCCGCAAAATTCGTCGCCGGCGCGCTGACCGAATGCGGCGAGAAGAAGATTCCGGGCGCCGTGCTGATTCCGTCGGGCTTCGCGGAGGCTGGCGCGCCGGAGCTCCAGGCCGAGATCGTCGAGGTCGGCAAGAAGTACGACATCCGTCTGATGGGGCCGAACATCTACGGCTTCTACTATACGCCTGCCAATCTCTGCGCGACATTCTGCACGGCCTATGACGTGAAGGGCCACGCGGCGCTGTCGTCGCAGTCGGGCGGAATCGGCATGGCCATCATCGGCTTCTCGCGCTCGGCCAAGATGGGCGTCTCCGCGATCGTCGGCCTCGGCAACAAGTCCGACATCGACGAGGACGATCTGCTCGCCTTCTTCGAGCAGGATCCGAACACCAATTTGATCGCGCAGCACTGCGAAGACCTCAAGGATGGCCGTGCCTTTGCGGAAGCCGCAAAACGCGTCTCCAAGAAGAAACCGGTCGTCGTGCTCAAGGCCGGCCGCACCTCGGCTGGGGCCAAGGCGGCGTCCTCGCACACCGGCGCGCTTGCCGGTAACGACAGGATCTATGAGGACGTCTTCAAGCAGTCCGGTGTGATCCGCGCGCGTTCGCTGCGGCAGCTGCTTGAGTTCGCCCGTGGCGTGCCGGTGCTGCCGACGCCGAAGGGCGAGAACGTGCTGATCATCACCGGCGCCGGCGGCTCGGGCGTGCTGCTGTCGGACTCCTGCGTCGACAACGGCTTGTCGCTGATGTCGATGCCGCCGGATCTCGATGCGGCCTTCCGCAAGTTCATCCCGCCGTTTGGCGCGGCCGGAAATCCTGTGGATATCACCGGCGGCGAGCCGCCGATCACCTACGTCAACACGGTGAAGCTCGGCCTCTCGGACGATCGCATCCACGCGCTGATCCTCGGCTACTGGCACACGATCGTCACCCCGCCGATGGTGTTCGCACGCAACATGGTCGAGGTGAAGAAGGAGATGGAGGCCAAAGGCTTCGTGAAGCCGATGGTTGCCTCGCTTGCCGGCGACGTCGAGGTCGAGGAAGCCGCCGAATATCTCTATCAGCACGGCATCCCGGCCTACGCCTATTCGACTGAGCTGCCGGTTGAGGTTTTGGGCGCCAAGTACAAGTGGGCGCGCGGGGCAGGGCTGCTCTGAGCGGTCTCTCCCTTGTCATCCCGGGGCGATGTAACGGAACCGCGCAAGCGCGGCCCGGAGCGTCGAACCCGAGATCTCGAGATTCCGGGTCTGGTGCGCCAGGCCCGGGCTTCGCGCAGTTTCGGCGCACCATCCCGGAATGACCAACGCAAAAGCGGCAGGTCGCGATGAGCAAGAACGTCATCCGGCGCAAATCGCTCGAGCCTCGATCACCATCGGAGGGCGACCACGACGCGCGCGACGGCGGCGTGCAGTCCGTCGACCGCGCGCTGTCGATCATCGAGACGTTGGCCGAGGACGACGAAGGCTATCGCCTGAGTGATCTCGCCGTCCGCACCGGATTGTCGGCCTCGACCGTGCACCGGCTGCTCGCAACGCTCGAAAGCCGTCGCTTCGTGCAGTTCGACCGCGTCGAGTCCAAATGGCACGTCGGCGTGCGCAGTTTTACCGTCGGCGCCAGCTTCGCGCGGCGGCGCAACTTCACGGCGCAGGCCATTCCCTACCTTCGGAAGCTGCGCGATCTCACCCGCGAGACTGCCAACCTCGCCGTGGTCGACGACGAGTTCATCATCGTGCTGACTCGCATGGAGAGCCGCGAGATCATGCGCTCGCTGACCAAGGTCGGCGGCCGCGTCGCGATGGTGACATCCGGTGTCGGCAAGGCGGTGCTCGCGACCTATTCGGACGAGGACGTCGGCGCAGTCATCCGGCACCACGGCATGCCGAGGCTCACGGAGAAGTCGATCGTCCGGCCGAGTGACCTGTTCAGGGAGCTCGCGACGATTCGCAAGCAGGGATATGCGGTCGACGACGAGGAGGCGGAGATCGGCCTGCGCTGCGTAGCGGCCGTGGTCTACAACGCGCTGACCGAGCCGCTCGCGGCGATCTCGGTCTCGGGCATGACCAGCCGCGTGACCGACACCCGCTTGCCCGAGATTGGTCGCATGGTGCGCGAGGTGGCCGCGGAACTTACCGCAGCGATGGGCGGGGTCGTGCCTCGGGCCGAGGATGGGGACTGAAGGTCGGGCTACTTTCGATGTGCCCAATGCGTAAGCAGGCGTGCCGTTTAATTTGAGCTTGCCCCTCGTGGCTGAGGGCGCAACCATCGCCGGGTCATTCACGCCTTGCGAGAGTCCCGATGACCCGACTGACCCGCTTTGCCGTCGCACCGCTGCATGAGATGACGCGGCGCCTTGCCGACGTTGCCTCCTCTCGCGTCGTGCCTGATCTCGTCGTCACGGGCGCGCGGGTGCTGTCGACCTATTCGGAGCGCGTCCACCCGGACCGCGAGGTCTGGATCACCGGCGGCCGGATCGCGGCGGTGAAACCGGCCGGTGCGGCTAGGAAGGTCTGGAGCAGTGTGAGGCTCTATGACGCCGCCGGTGGCATCATTGCTCCGGGGCTGGTCGATCCGCATATCCACATCGAATCCTCGATGGTGACGGCCTGCGCCTATGCGGAAGCGGCGCTGCTCAACGGCACCACCACGATCTTCTGTGACAGCCATGAGATCGGCAACGTCATGGACGTCGCCGGCGTCGAGGCGATGCTTCAGGACGCGCGCGAGGCGCCGCTGTCGATCTTTTTGACGGTGCCTTCGACCGTACCGGCGACGTCGGCCGAGTTGGAAACCGCTGGAGGAGACCTCACACCGGACAAGATCGCTGGCCTGTTCGACCGCTGGCCGGAAGCGGTGGCGCTCGGCGAGAAGATGGATTTCGTGCCGGTGACTATGGGCGACGAGCGCAGCCACGCGATCCTGGCCGCCGCGCTCAAGCGCGGGCGTCCCGTGTCCGGTCATGTCTATGGCCGCGAATTCGTCGCGGCCTATGCAGCATCCGGCGTCACTGACACCCACGAAGCAATTGATCGCGACATTGCCGACGATCTCCTTGATGCCGGCGTCTGGGTCTTCCTCCGCGGCGGGCCGCCGACCACGCCGTGGCACTCGCTGCCGCAGGCGATCCGCACCATCACCGAGCTCGGGGCCTCCCACAAGCGGACCGCGGTATGCACCGATGACCGCGACGCCGACGATCTCTTCCTGTTTGGCCTGGACTGGGTGGTGCGCGAAGCCGTGAAGGCCGGGATGTCGCCGGAGCAGGCCTGGTCGATGGGCTCGCTGCATGGCGCGACACGCTTCAACATGGAGGGTGAAATCGGCGGGCTCGGTGGCGGTCGACGCGCCGATCTCGTGCTAATGGACGACAATCTGAAGCCGCAATGCACCTGGTATGGCGGCGAGTTGGTGGTCGAGAAGGGCAAGATCACAGAGCTTCTCGATCAGGCGCTGTCGCAGCGCTATCAATATCCGAAGTCGGCCTATGCGACCGTGAAGCTGCCGGAACAGCTCACGCTGGTGCCGGAGCTTCCGGCGAAGGCTTGCACCGTCAACGCGATCAAGACCGCACTTCCCGGCATCATGCTCATCCACGAGAAGGTCAGAATCGAACCGGCGAAGGATTGGCCGACCCTGTTTGCGCGCCATGGCCTGTGCTTCGTGACGGTAGTCGAGCGCCATGGCAAATCGGCTGGCAACGTCGCCTACGGCCTCCTCAAGGATTTTGGCCTCAAGCGCGGCGCGGTGGCCTCCAGCGTCGGGCACGACAGCCACAACATCATCGTCGCCGGAACCAACGAAGCTGACATGCAACTGGCGATATCGGCCATCAAGCAGCAACAAGGCGGCGTCTGCGTCGTCGCTGATGGCAAGGTGAGGGCGCTGGTTCCGCTGCCGATCGCAGGACTGCTCTCGGACAAGCGTATCACTGAGGTGGCCGAGGAGGTGCGGGTCCTGAAGGCGGAATGGGCGCAAGCTGGCTGCACCATCCCCTATATGGGCTTCAATTTGATTCCGCTATCGGTCATTCCGGAAATTCGCATCACCGACAAGGGCCTCGTGCTGGTGCCGCAGATGGAGCTCGCGCCCTTGTTCGAGTAGCCGCTTTCATGCGTCGCTTGATGTAACCGATTGAGACCGCCGCGATTTTTCTGCGGCTGCCACATCGTGGAAAATAAAATCGATCTCGTTGAGCGCGGCCCGTGCGCAATCGATGATCACGCTCGAAGTGAGGCAACCGAGCGAGGTCCGATATGGCGAAGATGCGAGCCGTCGATGCAGCCGTGCGAATTCTGGAGAAGGAAGGCATCTCGACCGCCTTCGGCGTTCCCGGGGCCGCGATCAATCCGCTTTACTCGGCGTTGAAGAAGAGAGGCTCGATTCGCCACATCCTGGCGCGCCATGTCGAGGGCGCTTCCCACATGGCGGAAGGCTACACGCGGGCGAAGGCCGGCAATATCGGCGTCTGCATCGGTACATCAGGGCCGGCCGGCACCGACATGATCACAGGGCTCTATTCGGCGATCGCCGATTCCATTCCGATCCTCTGCATCACCGGACAGGCGCCACGGGCTCGGCTCTACAAGGAGGACTTTCAGGCGGTCGATATCGAATCCATCGCAAAGCCGGTGACGAAATGGGCGGTCACCGTGCGCGAGCCGGCGCTGGTGCCGCGCGTGTTCAGCCAGGCCTTTCACGTGATGCGCTCGGGGCGTCCCGGCCCGGTCCTGATCGACATGCCGCTCGATGTGCAGCTCGCCGAGATCGAGTTCGACGATGAGACCTACGAGCCGTTACCGGTCTACCGGCCGACCGCGACGCGCAAGCAGGTCGAGAAGGCGCTGGAGATGCTCAACGCCGCCGAACGGCCGCTGATCGTCGCGGGTGGCGGTATCATCAACGCCGATGCTTCCGACCTGCTCGTCGAGTTCGCCGAGACCGTGAACGTGCCTGTTGTCCCGACGCTCATGGGGTGGGGCGCGATCCCTGACGATCACGTGCTGATGGCCGGCATGGTCGGCTTGCAGACCAGCCATCGCTACGGAAATGCCACCATGCTCGAATCCGATTTCGTGCTTGGCATCGGCAATCGCTGGGCCAACCGGCATACCGGCTCGATCGAGACCTACACCAAGGGCCGCAAATTCGTGCATGTCGACATCGAGCCGACTCAGATCGGGCGCGTCTTCAATCCCGATCTCGGCATCGTCTCCGACGCGAAGGTCGCGCTGGAGTTGTTCGTCACCGTCGCCAGGGAGTGGCGCCGGACAGGCAGGTTGCGCGAGCGCCAGGCGTGGCCCGCGGCCTGCCGCGATCGCAAGCGTTCGATGCTGCGCAGAAGCCATTTCGACAACGTGCCGATCAAGCCGCAGCGCGTCTACGAGGAGATGACCAAGGCTTTTGGCCGCGACACCTGCTATGTCACCGTCATCGGCCTGTCGCAGATCGCCGGCGCGCAGTTTTTGGGCGTTTATAAGCCACGCAACTGGATCAATGCCGGGCAGGCCGGCCCCCTCGGCTGGACGCTGCCCGCAGCCCTCGGGGTGCGCGCTGCGTGTCCGGATCGCGACATCGTTGCGCTCTCGGGCGATTACGACTTCCAGTTCCTGATCGAGGAGCTCGCGGTCGGGGCGCAATTCAATCTGCCCTACATCCACGTCGTCGTGAACAATTCCTATCTCGGCCTCATCCGTCAGGCGCAACGCGGCTTCGACATGGACTATCACGTCCAGCTTTCCTTCGAGAATATCAATGCTCCCGAGCTCGGCGTTTACGGCGTCGACCACGTTGCGGTCGCCGAAGGCCTTGGCTGCAAGGCGATCCGCGTCACCGACCCCAGGGACGCGCAGGCCGCCTTCGCGACCGCGCGCGAGTTGATGTCCAAGCACCGCGTCCCGGTGGTGGTCGAGTTCATCCTCGAGCGCGTCACCAACGTCGCGATGGGCACCGAGATCGACAACATTGTCGAGTTCGAGGAGGTGCTTGACCTGCCGCTCGACGAGGTCGGGAGCACGCGCCCGGGCGTGCTGCAGCCGGCAGAGTAGGGAGGACAGCCTCGTGCCAAAATTCGCCGCCAATCTCACCATGCTCTTCAACGAGATGCCGTTTGTCGACCGCTTTGCCGCGGCGAAGTCGGCCGGATTCAGCGGGGTCGAATATCTGTTCCCGTATGATTTCGACAAGGCGCTGTTGCGCGAACAGCTCGACAGTCACGGGCTCACGCAGGTGCTCCATAATCTCCCGGCCGGTAACTGGGCGGGCGGCGAGCGCGGCATTGCGATCCTGCCTGATCGCGTCGCCGAATTCCGCGACGGCGTGTTCCGCGCCATCGATTATGCCAAAGCGCTTGACTGCGACCGGCTCAATTGTCTCGTCGGCATCGCGCCTGATGATGCCGATCCACGCGAGTTGAACGAGACGCTGGTCGGAAACCTGCGTTTCGCTGCCGCGGCGCTGGCGCGTGAAAACATCGAGCTGCTGATCGAACCGATCAACACCTTCGACATTCCCGGCTTCTTCCTCAACCGCACCGAGCAGGCGGTGCAGCTCATCTCCGATGTGCGCTCCAGCAACTTGTTCATCCAGTACGATATCTATCACATGCAGATCATGGAGGGCGATCTCGCCCGGACCATGCAGAAATATCTCGACCGCATCTCGCATATCCAGCTTGCCGACAATCCCGGCCGCCACGAGCCGGGCACGGGCGAGATCAACTATCCCTTCCTGTTCCGCCATCTCGACGCGATCGGCTATCGCGGTTGGATCGGCTGCGAATACAAGCCGCGCACCACGACGCTGGAAGGCATGTCCTGGCACGCGGCACAAACGTTCGAGACGTGAGGATATCGAAGCACGGTCACGGTGCGCTCCCTCTCCTGCTTGCGGGAGAGGGCTGGGGTGAGGGTGTCTCCACGACGGGGTTCATTGATGCGTGCTGCAGTAATCCCAAACGCAAGAGAACCCTCACCCGGCACTGCGTGCCAACCTCTCCCGTAAGCAGGAGAGGTGAGGCCGCCGCCCGTGGATCGGACGCCCAAAATTGAAAGGAAACGACTGACATGATCGATATCGGCTTCATCGGACTTGGCACCATGGGGCGGCCGATGGCCGGCCATCTCCTGGCGGCGGGCCATCGCCTCTTTCTGCACGACATCGCACCGATTGCGCCCACGCTGATCGCGGCCGGCGGCGTCGCCTGCAAATCGGCGAAGGAGGTCGCAGAAGAGGCGGATGCCGTCATCATCATGGTGCCGGATACGCCGCATGTGGAGGCCGTGCTGTTCGGCAAGGACGGTGTCGCGAGCGGCATCTCCAAGGGCAAGATTGTCGTCGACATGAGCTCGATCTCGCCATTGGCAACCAAGGAGTTCGCGAAGAAGATCGAGGCTCTCGGCGCCGATTATCTCGACGCGCCGGTGTCGGGCGGCGAGGTCGGCGCCAAGGCGGCGAGCCTCACCATCATGATCGGCGGTCCGGAGCGCGCTTTCAACACCATGAAGGCCGTCTTCGACAAGATGGGCAAAAACGTCACCCGCGTCGGCGCCAATGGCGACGGCCAGACCACGAAGGTCGCGAACCAGATCATCGTCGCGTTGACGATCGAGGCGGTGAGCGAGGCCCTGCTGTTCGCCTCGAAGGCCGGCGCGGATCCCGCGCTGGTGCGGCAGGCGTTGATGGGCGGCTTCGCCTCGTCGCGGATTCTCGAGGTCCATGGCGAGCGCATGGTGAAGCGCAATTTCGATCCGGGCTTCCGTATCGAGTTGCACCAGAAGGATCTCAACCTCGCACTCGAGGGGGCGCGCGCACTCGGGCTTTCGCTGCCGAGCACGGCAGTGGCGCAGCAATTGTTCTCGGCCTGCACCGCGCATGGCGGCAAGGCATGGGATCATTCGGGGATGGTGCGTGCGCTCGAGTTGATGGCGGGGCACGAGATCGCCGCGGCGTGAAACTGTTACGCAGTAACACTCTTTCGGATTGAGGCTCGTCGCGGTCACTTGGGAACCCGGAACTATCCCCGGGGTCCCGCGGTTGACCGCGCACGGACGAACAATCTGGAGAGAGGACATGAAGACAAGTCTTGTGATTTCGTTGGCTGCCGCTTCGCTGCTGGCGTCGAGCGCAGCCTTCGCGCAGTCGACCACCGCCGAGGGCGCTGCGAACGGCGCGCGGGCCGGCGGCGAGATTGGTGGTCCGGTCGGCGCGATGGTGGGCGGCACCGTCGGCGCGGCCGTTGGCGCCGGTCTCGAAATTCCGAATGCGGTGATTGGTGCGGTGCCGCGCTCCGAGCCTTCCGTCGTGGTGCATGAACGCGTGGTGGTCGGTGAGCCGCTGCCGCCGACCGTGGTGTTGCGCCCGGTGCCGAACTACAGGGAATATGACTATGCGGTCATCAACGACCGCCGTGTCATCGTCGAGCCGCGGACCCGCAAGGTCATCAGGATTCTCGAGTGATCGTCGCAAATGGAAGGCGAGGCCCCGCGGGCAGCTCTCCGCGGGGCCTTTACGCGTTTAAAGCGGCTGCCGCACGCCGAGGCCGTGCATGAAGCGCTCGCGGATCTGCACGGGGTCGCGGCGCGTGGTCCCGACTCCCGGCTTGTCGTCGATCCGCACCGCAATGAGGCTTGGTTCCGCGGCCGTCAACGACCCCTCGACCAGCCGCTCGAAATCCTCCTCGTCCGCGGCCCAGGCGCTGTTGGCAAGACCCGAACCGGTCGCGATTGCCACAACGTCGGCCACGTCAGCGGCCGGCGTCCGCTGCGAACCGGTGATCTGGTAGATACCGTTGTCCATCACGATCATGGTGAGGTTTTTCGGCTTGAGAGTTGCGATCGTCGTCAGCGCGCCGAGCTGCATCAGCAGCGAGCCATCGCCTTCGAGCCCAACCACGCGGCGTTCGGGCTGCGCCAGCGCCACCCCGAGCGCGATCGGGAAGGCGAGGCCCATGCTGCCGAGCATGTAGAAGTTTTGCGGGCGGTGGCCGGCGGCCCAGAGGTCGAAATTGGTGTTGCCGATGCCGCCGATCACGGCCTCCTCATTCCTGAGTTTCGCGAGCAGGCGCGAGGTGAGGTCGAAGCGGTTCATCACCTTGGTGTTGCGGGCGGTCGCGTTCATGACTGACCTCACTTGTCAAAAACCTTGCCGCCGGTGAGCAGCGGGTTGAGGATCAGCGCCACCGGCGCCTGTGTGGTGACCGCCTGCTTGATCGAGCGGTCGGCGATGAATTCGAGCTCGTCGAGCCGGGTGATGGTGTGATGCTCGAGCGCTAGCGAGTCCAGCACCGGCCGCATGGTGCGGCAGACCAGCGCCTGGCCATAGTTGAACTCGCCGAGCGTGCCGCGCTCGGACACGAACATGATCAGCGGGATTTGATAGGGCACGGCGAGCGAGGCCAGCACGTTCGCGAGCGTCGCAAAGCCCGAGGTCTGCATCAGCACGGCGCCCCGCCGTCCGCCCATCCAGGCGCCCGAGACGATGCCGACGGCTTCCTCCTCGCGCGCGGTAGCAAAGGTCATGAAGAAGGGATCGGCGTGCAGGGCCTTGATCAGCGGCGTCAGCACCCGATCGGGCACATAAGGCACCAGGCTGACCTCGTTCCGCTTCAGGGTTTGCAGCACGATGTCGTGCCAGCTTCGTTCGGTCGGTGACATCTGGGGCGGGGGCTGCTGCTCCGCGATCGTCATCTCGTCCTCCCTTCCGCCACATCTTCTTTGCTCTATGCAGCGGTGCTGCTTCGTAGGCGCCTTGGTGCCGAACTTGACGCGGTGGGCGGGATTGTCAACATGCCCGGACCGGCACGGTGGTCTGCGCTCGCTGCGCTGCCATGGCCGGCGTTGCCGTGTCATAAGCAACGACAACAAGAGCAACGGGAGGAGCATGGAAGGGGCGCAGTTCGCGCCACTCCTGCGATGCCTCCTTGTGAGGAGCCGGAAACATTTCGATGCCCGTCAACACCAAGCGCGTCTTCTACGTCAAGTATCTCGCACATCCGATCTACGTCGACGTCCTGAAGGCGCGGAGCGACGTCCGGATCGATCGCATCGAGAATGAAAGTCCCGAAGAATTCTACGCGCCGATCCTGGAGGCCGCGCACGTTTATCAGATCGGCGCTGCGCGCGACGAGCTCGCGCCGCATTTCCATGCCGAGGCCAGGCTGTTGAAGCGCGCGCCGAACCTCCTGATCGTTTCCTCCAACGGCGCCGGCTTCGATCCCGTCGACGTCGAGGCCTGCACGGCGGCCGGCGTGCTCGTCGTCAACCAATCCGGAGGCAACGCCCATTCGGTCGCCGAGCACGCGCTCGCGATGATGCTCACGCTGTCGAAGCGCATCATCCAGTCGGACCGCCGTCTGCGGCGCGAGCGCGACGTCAACCGCAACGATCTCATCGGCAACGAGGTTGGGGGCAAGACCGTCGGCATCGTCGGGCTCGGCAACGTCGGCCGCCGCATCGCCGCGCTCTGCAACACGCTTCTGGGCATGAAGATCCTGGCTTACGATCCCTATCTTTCGGCAGACGTGATGGCCGCGCGGGGCGGCGAGAAGGTCGATCTCGACGAGCTGCTGCGCCGGTCCGACTTCGTCTCGATCTCCTGTCCACTCACCAAGGAAAGCCGCGGCATGATCGGCGTGCGCGAATTTTCGCTGATGCAGCCGCACGCCTATTTCGTCACCACCGCGCGCGGTTTCGTCCACGATGAGGACGCGCTGCTCCAGGCCCTGCGCGACAAGCGCATCGCCGGTGCAGGTCTGGACGTCTGGTCCAAGGAGCCGCCGCCGCCCGAGCATCCGCTCCTTCAGTTCGACAACGTGTTGGCGAGCCCACACACAGCAGGCGTGACCCTGGAGGCCCGCCAGAACATGGGACGCATCGCCGCCGAGCAGGTCCTGGATGCGCTCGACGGCAAGCGGCCGCCGCGCATCATCAACCCCGAGGTCTGGTCGCATTACGCCGAGCGCTTCCGCGAGACATTTGGGATTACACCTGGATAGGGCGGGGCGACTGACGGATCGAGACGGCATGTGGCGGACCGGCACTCAGTTTGATCCCCCTCAAAATCTCCTTCCCATGAAAATGCAAAATGGGATTAGAGTGCTGCCGGGGTAGCAGGAGGTCCCATGTCACGCTATGTCGTCAGGTTCATGAAGGACGTGCTCGGTGAGTACG
Organism: Bradyrhizobium sp. UFLA05-112; assembly: GCF_053572325.1. Lineage (NCBI taxonomy): Bacteria > Pseudomonadati > Pseudomonadota > Alphaproteobacteria > Hyphomicrobiales > Nitrobacteraceae > Bradyrhizobium > Bradyrhizobium sp. UFLA05-112. The sequence continues at coordinate 47,738 of NZ_JBANBK010000010.1, forward strand.
GCCGGCAGAGTGAGGTCTGCCAGGGAACCCTGGAAATCGACGCTTCCTGTGAAAGCGAGGCGACCGAGCAGGCCAAGCTGAAATTCTGCAAGGACCAGGCGTTGCATCACTGGTCCCTGCATGCGGATCGCATCCATGTGAAGGCTGCCGATTTTCCGTCTTGAGGCGGAGGTCCGGCGCATTCAGCGGCTGAGAATGGACGCAGGCGGTGCCGCGGTCGCGCCTGCGCCAAGCGATCGCTGCACCATGACGGTATCGGACCAGCGGCCGTAGCGGTAGGCGACCCCGCACAACAACCCGACCTGGGCAAAGCCGAATTTTTCATGCAGCGCCAGCGAAGGCGCATTGTCGGCGTCGATATAGCCGATCATCTGGCGGAAGCCCGCCGCGGCGCAGGCGTCAATCAAGTCCTTGAGCAATAGCCGTCCGACACCGCGACCGAGATGGTCGTGATGCACATAGATCGAGTGCTTGGCGGTGTAGCGATAGGCCGGCCGCTTGCGAAACAGCACGGCATAGGCATAGCCGATCACCTCGCCGCGCCAGGTCGCGACGAGGTGGGGGAGACGCGTCTGCCTCAGGTTCTTGCGCCGGTCGCGTAGATCGTCGGGCTCGGGCGCGCCGGTGCCCTCGACGTCCTTCGCCACGCCGTGGCGGACATGATGGCGATAGATCGCCAGCATCGCCTCGACGTCGCTGTCGCGCGAGGGCCGGACCAGGACCGGCTCATCGTCCGCGCACATTGCGCTTGTTTCGTTCATGCTACTCGGCCACCACGTAAGTATAGAGCCCGATCCGGCCGGCGGCGTCGACCTCCTTGTAGACGCCCTGGATCTCGACGTCGAAGCCCGGAAACGTGTTGAAGCAGGTCTCGAACATCTTGAGATAATCGATCATGGGTTTCGCGCGTTCCGTGAGCCGCTCGCCAGGCACGATGGTGGCGATGCCGGGCGGATAGACCACGAAAGGCGTAGTGGCGACCCGGCCAGCGATGGCCTCGATCGGCAGATAGTCGACGTCGTTGCGGATCAGGCAGCGTGCGGCTTCACGCGGCGACAGCGCGATCTCCGGAAGGTGCTCAGGCAGGAATTGACGCGCCTGGAGCGCGCTGACCTCGGCCTTGCGGAAGAACCGGTGCATGTCCGCGCAGAGATCGCGCAGTCGCACGCCGGCATAGCGCGCCTGCCGGCGCTGGTAGAATTCGGGGATGGCGTCCGCCAGCAGCGCATTGTCGTCGTGCAGCTTCTTGAACGCGACCAGCCCCGAGATCAGCGTGCCGGCCTTGCTCGCCTCGACGCCCGGCGTCAGCAGGAAGAGCAGCGAGTTGAGGTCGTTCTTCTCGGCAACGATGCGGTTCTCACGCAAGTACTGGGCGACGACGGGGGCGGGGATTCCATGCTCGGCATAGGTGCCGGTGGCACGGTCGAAGCCCGGCGTCAGCAGCGTCAGCTTGTTCGGATCGGTCATGGCAAAGCCCTCGGTCATGCCGGGGAAACCATGCCAGGCGCTGTCGGCGCCGAGCTGCCAAAGCGCGGGATTGGTTGCAAGCTCGTCGGTCGACAGCGTCTCCCATGCGACGTTGTGCGCCGCACCAGGCCGGCTCACGTCGGCAATGGCGACGCGGTCGGGAACGAACGGCTCGAAGAACCAGCGCCGCTCGGCGTTCTGTTCCTTCTCCTCGAACTCGCGGCGCATGGCGCGGATCTTCTTGCGCAGCTCGATGCCGAGGCGGATCGTGTCGTCCCACAGCACTTCGCCCGAGCGGCCCTTCATCATCTGCGCGCCGACGTCGAGGGAAGCGAACAGCGGATAGAATGGCGAGGTCGATGCGTGCTGCATAAAGCTCTCGTTGAAGCGGCGGTGCTCGACGCGCCGCTTCTGGCCCCGGATATGGCGGTCCCTGATGTGGATCTGCGACGCCTGCGAGAAGCTCGCGAGCTGCTTGTGGGTGGACTGCGTCGCGATGATTCCGGGTGCGTCCGGTGTCAGCTCCGACAAGCCCATGGCGAAGCGTCCGGCATAAAGTGGGTGGAATTTCATGAAGCCGGCCCAGGCCTCGTCGAACAGGATGTAGTCGCAGAGGTGGCCGATGCGCTTCAAAATCATCTCGGCGCTGTGGATGGTGCCGTCATAGGTGCACTGCTCGACGACCGCGACGCGGAACGGACGCTCCTTGCGCCAGGCGTCGCGATCCGTGACCAGCGGATGGTTGCGGATCGCCTCGCGCAGCGCCTTCTCGTCGAGCGCCTCCCAGCGCATCGGTCCGATCAGGCCCCATGCATTGCGAATGGTCGGCACGTAGACCGGTATGCCGCCATTGATCATCAGTGCGCCGTGATGCGCGGCCTTGTGATTGTTGCGGTCGAACAGCACGAGATCGCCGTCGGTGACGAGCGCGCCGAGCGCAACCTTGTTGGAGGTCGAGGTGCCGTTAAGCACGAAATAGGTCTTTTCCGCGCCGAAGATCTGGGCTGCTTCCTTCTGCGCTCTCAGCGCCGGTCCTTCGTGGGTAAGGAGATCGCCGAGATCGAGCACGGAATTGTCGAGGTCGTCGCGGAATACGGACTCGCCGAGATGCTCGACGAAGACGCGGCCGATCGGACTGCGGCTGTAGAACATGCCGCCATTGTGGCCGGGGCAGGTCCAGAGCTGATTGCCTTCCTCGGCGTAGTCGACCAGCGCTCCGAAGAACGGCGTCTTCAGCGTCTCGGCATATTGCTTGAGCCGGCTGATCAGGTTTTTTGCGATGAAGGGCGGCGTCTCCTCGGAAAGGAAAACGTAGCCGTCGATGAAGTCGAGTACCTCGACCGGCAGATCCTCGAACCGCTTCCGACGGATCAGGAGGATGATCGGGAAGTCGAGGCCGCGCCGCCGCATCAGGTTGATCAGGGCAGCGGTCTTACCCTCCAGCCCCTTCTTGCCCCAGTCGACCACCATGCAGCCGATGGCAGCGTCTGTCTGTACCGCGATCTCGGCGTCCTCCAGCTTGCGGGCCCTCACGACCTCGAAGCCGGAGCGCTGGATCTCCTCAATGATCTGGTTGAAACGGATGCCCTCGAGGTCGTCGGCATCGAACACTGGGGCGGCAAACAGGAAGTTGAAGCGCTTGAAATAGTCCATGGTGGGTCCCGAAGATGCGAAGCCAACAGCTCTCGGCACATTCGATGACAGTTCGATGACAGCGCTCAGCGCTTCATCTCGCCGAACACAACCGTCGGCACGGCCCGGTTGACGACTTCGCGCAGTGCGAAGCTCGATTGCACCCGGGCGACGCGAGGCAGGCGCGACAGCTCGGTGCGGTGAATGCGCTCGAAATCCTGGATGTCGCGCGCGAGCACGATCAGGATGTAGTCGTCGGTGCCCGACATCAGGAAGCAGCGCACGACGGAGGGGCATTTCACCACCTCGGCCTCGAAGGCCTTCAGCGCCTCCTCGCTCTGGCTCTCCAGCGCGATCCGTACCAACACCGTCGTGGTGAGGCCGAATTGCCCGAGATCGAGCGCGGCCTGGTAGCCGTGGATATAGCCGTCATCCTCCAGCGCCTTCTGCCGTCGCGCCAGCGCAGTGCTCGAGAGGCCAACCTTGTTGGCGAGCTCGGTGTGACTGGCTCGCGCATTGGTAGTGAGTTCCGCCAGGATGGCGAGATCTTTTCGGTCGAGGGCCAAGGTTTCGTTTCCAGCGTGGAAGGGGCGATCGACGCCGGAAACCGGCGTCCAGATGCCGAAACTAGCTGATATTTGCACGAAACCAAACCGGCACGGCCGCTAACATGAGGTGGAGAATCAAGACGTTAGGTAAGGAGCTCGCTATGCGCGTTGGTGTTCCCAGGGAGATCAAGGTGCAGGAATATCGCGTCGGGCTCACCCCGGGCGCAGTTCGCGAATATGTCGCGGCCGGCCATGAGGTCTGGGTTGAGGCCGGTGCGGGCGAGGGCATAGGTGCGTCCGACGACGTCTATCGCAAGGCGGGCGCCGCGATTGCGGACAGCGCGCGGGAGATCTTCGCCAAGTCCGAGATGATCGTGAAGGTGAAGGAGCCGCAGCAGAGCGAGTGGACACAACTTCGCGAGAACCAGATCCTCTTCACTTATCTTCACCTCGCGCCGGATCCCGCACAGACCAAGGGTCTGCTCGCCTCCGGCTGCACGGCCATTGCCTATGAAACCGTCACTGACGCGGGTGGCCACCTCCCTCTGCTCGCGCCGATGAGCGAAGTCGCCGGGCGTCTCGCGATCGAGGCGGCCGGCGCCGCGCTCAAGCGTTCGGCGGGCGGACGCGGCGTGCTGCTCGGCGGTGTGCCCGGCGTGCAGCCGGCGCGGGTCGTCGTGCTGGGCGGCGGGGTCGTGGGAACTCAGGCGGCACGCATGGCCGCGGGCCTCGGGGCGGAGGTCACCGTCATCGATCGTTCCATCCCGCGCCTGCGTGAGTTGGACGACATGTTCCTCGGGCGCGTGCGCACGCGCTTCTCCACGATCGAGTCCGTCGAGGACGAGGTGTTTTCCACCGATGTCGTGATCGGCGCGGTGCTGGTGCCGGGTGCGAGCGCCCCGAAACTGGTTACGCGTGCGATGCTCAAGTCGATGCGGCCGGGGGCCGTGCTGGTCGACGTTGCGATCGACCAGGGCGGCTGCTTCGAGACCTCGCGTCCGACGACCCATGCCGAGCCGACCTACGAGGTCGACGGCGTCGTGCATTACTGTGTCGCGAACATGCCGGGCGCAGTGCCAGTAACGTCGAGCCAGGCGCTGAACAATGCCACGCTGCCGTTCGGGCTGATGCTCGCGGCCAAGGGCTTTGCCGCCGTGCTCGAGAATCCGCATTTGCGCAACGGCCTCAACGTCTACCGCGGCCGCATCACCAACGAGGCGGTGGCGGAGAGTCTCGGTCTGCCATTCTCGCCGGTCGAGAGCAGCCTGGCGGCGTGAACGGTGCCGTCATATCGGGCTCGATGATCGCGCATTGGACAATGCGCCTTCTAAACAGTCACTCGATGTTAGTAGATCTCACAATGCGCTCGCTTCGTGTCCCGCGCAAATGTTCCTCGCGCGCGAGAAAAAAAACATGCGATCACGGATTAGTTCACGTCGTCTCTAAATTTCCTCGAAATGGTCACCTCGGGGTTAGCTTGCTGGCATTGGTAGGCGGGATCCGAATCCTCGTACGGAACAGCCCGAATGCTTGGCATTCTCATCCTCGTCCTGGTTGCCGCGATCTCGTTTGCGGCGGGGTATGTCACCCGCGATCGCATTTCGCGAAAGCGCCGCGTCAGGTATCTGAAATGGGAACCTTACGTTCGACCGAGCCAACGGCCGGCGCAGCCGCCTGCGTTTCTGGTTCGCGCGCCGAAGACTCAGGCACCGCGCATCAGCGCGGTCGACGGCGCCGGTTCGGCGCCGCCTCCCATCTCGCAAGCCCCCGTCGCGCGGCCGCGAGCCGACGCCGAGCGCCGTCAGGTTCATGCTTTCGTCAGGCGGTAGTCGCCGAGATCGGGGTCGTGCGTCATCCGCCAGTAGTCCACGAACCGCCACGGCATCGCAGAGAACACCCGGCCACTTGTGTTGCGGTAGTAGGTGGTCATGCCCGGGTGGGTCCAGATCATCGCCTCGTGCTCGGCATCGACCTTCCGGATGTAATCGTCGTGCACATCCTGGCGGACGTCGATGGCGGCGACACCGTTCTCCATCATCTCGACGAGACAGGCCGAGATGTAGCGGCTCTGGCATTCCGACTGGAAGATCACGCTGCCGCCATGCGCGGGGCCTGAGTTCGGGCCCAGCATGCAGAAGAAGTTCGGGAAGCCGGGGACGGCGAGGCCGAGAAACGCGGTTGGATTGTCGCCTGCCCAGGCGTCGCGGAGATTCCTGCCGTCGCGGCCGGTGATGTCCAGGCGGGCCGCCATCTCCGTGACCTTGAAGCCGGTCGCGACCACCATGATGTCGGCCGGGCGGCTCTCGCCGTCGGATGTCACGATGCCATCGCGATCGACATGATCGATTGCGTCGGTGACCAGCTCGACATTGCCGCGCGTGAGCGTCTTGAACCAGTCGTTGTCGAGCAGGATGCGCTTGCCGTAAGGCGGGTAGGTCGGCACGCATTTGGCGATCAGGTCAGGGCGGTCCTTCAGCTCGGAGAGGATGAAGTCGGTCAATTCCTGACGATGCCGGTCATTGCCCTTGTTGACCGCGCGCTCCGGATGCGGCCAGACGGGATCCTTGCGCAGGAACGGCAACAGCCCGTCGCCATAGCGCCAGAACATGTTGAAGCGGTACCACTGCACATAGAACGGCAGGTGCGCGAGCAGCCAGCGCGCGCCCGATGTGATTGGATCGGAATAGCCCTTCACCGGGCGTGCCCATTGCGCGGAGCGCTGATAGACGGTGACGGAGGCGACGCGGGGCGCGATCGACGGCACGAGCTGCATCGCGGTCGCGCCGGTGCCGATCACCGCGACATGCTTGCGGTCGATATTGATGTCGTTCGACCACAACGCGGAATGGAGGATCCGGCCCTTGAAATCCTCCTCGCCTTTGAAGGAGGCGCGGGAGGGATCGTTGAGCTGGCCTATTGCGCTGACGAGTGCCGTGGACTCTAACGTTTCTTCGCCGCTGCTCGTTCTCAGCGTCGAGATCCAGCGGCGCTTGCTCTCGTCCCATCGCGACGAGGTCAGTTGCGTGTTCAGCCGCAGATGCTTGCGCAGGCCAAATTCGTCCGCGACCTTCTTGAGGTAATCGAGCAACTCCTCGCGCTGGCAGAAATAGCGCGTCCATTCATTACGCGCGCCGAAGGAGTACGAATAGGAATGGTTGGGCGTATCGACGCCGCAGCCGGGATAGCGGTTGATCCACCAGGTGCCGCCGAGCTCGGCGTTCTTCTCAACGATGGTGTAGGGGATGCCGAGATGGCCGAGCGCCACGCCAAGCGCAATGGCGCAGACGCCGGCGCCGACGATCAACACGTGCTGCTGCGCCAATTGCGCGTCGGACGGACGTCTGCTCCAGCGCGCCTCGCGCGGCACAAAGCCCATCTCCTCGCGCATCAGCGGCGCATATTCCGGCGCGACATTCTCGCCGAGGCAGGCACGCATCATCTTCAGAAGCAGCTCCTCGCCGGGATCGGTGATCACTGGCGTTGGATGGCCATCGGCAAAGAGTTGGACCACGGCCGCGCGGATTTCGTCCTGCACGTCCCTCGGCACGCCGGCCTCGGGATCCGGGATGAGACGGATGTCGCGCTTCGGCAAATAGGGAGGGGCGAGCCAGCGCTCGTCGCCGGTCGCGTGAACGAGCACCATCAGGAGGCAGCGAATGTCGCCCTCGGCGATTGCCGAAGCGAGGTCGAGGTGCTGCCCCGGCAGTTCGATGTTCATGAATAGTCCCAAGTCCGGCATAGCGACCAATGCGATCGTCGCACTTTACCGTCGAACCGGGCAGGGGGCTTGGGCCCAGACGCCGCAAAGAAGAAAGCTATCGCCGTAGTCTGCCTTGACGGAAGGAATTTCCCGCACGAGGCCTAAAAAAGCCAATCAGTTCCATTGCCGAAAGAGGCGGAAACGACGATATTTCGTGAGAATTCAGTGGATTGGCCTCGCGATGGAACGCGCAAATTACGAGCCTTTTGGCGAGCGACTGGGCCCGGGAAGGGACGACCGGCCGCAGTCGCGCGCCTCCAAATATCTGCTGTGGGCCGGCACCGGCGTGTTCTGGTCGCTGGTCGGGGCTATCGTGCTCGCCCGCGCGGCCTTCTTCGAGCCGGGCGTTTTTGACGGCTTTAGCCGCGTCGCCTCCCTCGCCAAGGGCCTGATTTTCTAGTCCATCCGAGCAACCGCTCCCTTCTGCCTGCAAGGTGCTCGAACGCCGTCCTTTGGGCCGCAGCTTAACTGCGCGCGCAGGAGAATCGTCTTTAAGGACATTACTTGCTTCCGCTCGCCGGAATCGAAAATATATTGCCCTCTTGCGCCCTCTCGCGCATAAAATCTTCTCCTTCGGGAGATTTGAGTGGCCCAGAACAAAGCATCCTCTCCAGCCGGCGCAAGACCGGTAACCACTGCCGGCCGCATTGTGGCGCTGATTCCAGGCATTCTCCTTTGCATTGGCATTGCCGGCATCTCGGCTGCTCTTGAAGTCACGGAACGGCACGCCTTCGCACATCCCTATGTGGAGGCGCTGGTGATGGCGATCCTGCTCGGCATGGCCGTACGCAGCTTCTGGAAACCTTCCGAGCGCTGGCAGGCGGGTGTCGCGTTCAGCGCCAAGCAGCTCCTCGAAGTCGCGGTGATGCTGCTCGGGGCCTCCATCAGCTTTGCCGCGATCGCCGCGTCCGGCGTGACGCTGCTCGCTTCGATCGCCGCCGTGGTCGTGGTCGCGCTTTGCGTGTCCTTCGGCCTCAGCCGCATGCTCGGCCTGTCCACGCGGCTGTCGATCCTGATCGCCTGCGGCAATTCCATCTGCGGCAACTCGGCGATTGCCGCCGTGGCACCGATCATCGGGGCCAACAATGACGAGATCGCATCCTCGATCTCCTTCACCGCGATCCTCGGCGTGATGATGGTGCTGGGCCTGCCACTGCTCATCCCGCTCCTGCAACTGACGGCGACGCAATATGGCATCCTCGCAGGTCTGACCGTTTACGCCGTGCCGCAGGTGCTCGCGGCCACCGTGCCGGCGGGGCTGGTCAGCACGCAGATCGGAACGCTCGTGAAGCTGATGCGCGTGTTGATGTTGGGACCCGTCGTCGTCGGCCTCTCGCTCGTTGCCTCGCGCCAGCAGGGCGGAGCCAAGAAGACCAGCGTCGGCTTCTTCCGGCTCGTACCCTGGTTCATCCTCGGCTTCCTCGCGCTCGCCACGCTCCGTTCGCTCGAAATCGTTCCCTCAACCGTAGTCGGTCCGGTGACGAAGATCACCACGTTCCTCACCGTCGTCTCCATGGCCGCGCTCGGCCTTGGCGTCGACGTGCGTGTGCTGGCCAACGTCGGGGGACGCGTGACGGCGGCGGTGACGCTGTCGCTGATGCTGCTGCTCGGGATCAGCATCGCGCTGGTACACTGGTTCAAGTGAGGGACACGAAACTGTCGTAGAATGGGCAAAGGCGAGAAAGCGTCGTGCCCACCAATCGGTACGGCATGTGACCAAGATGGTGGGCACGCTTCGCTTTGCCCGCCCTACGAGACTGCCTTCCCCGCTCGAGCGAGGTGAATCAAATCACGTCCGCCAGCGAATGGCCGTGCAGCTCGATGTTAAGCCCTTGCATGCCCAGATCGTTGATCTCGCCGCCCATCGCTTTCAGGCTCTCCTCGCGGATCAGGGACATCAGGCCGCGGCGCAGTGCCAGGAACTCCGAGGACATCATCATCGATTGCTGGCGCGGCCGCTCCAGCGGGATCGGAATCTCCGCCTTGATCGAGCCGGGCCGCGCAGTCATGCAGTAGACGCGGTCGGAGAGAAAGATCGCCTCGTCGATGTCGTGAGTGACGAACAGCACCGAGATCTTCAGCCTCTGCCACATGTTGGTGAGGATCTGCTGCATGATGACGCGCGTCTGTGCATCGAGCGCGCCGAATGGCTCGTCCAGCAACAGCACCTTCGGCCCCGTCGCGAGCGCGCGCACGATGCCGACGCGCTGCTTCATGCCGCCGGAGAGCTTTTCCGGATAGTGCTTCTCGAAAGCCTCGAGGCCCGCGAGCCCAAGCAACGTGCGCGCCGCGCGCTCACGCTGCGAACGCGGCATGCCGCGCATCTTCAGACCGAACTCGACGTTCTCGCGCACCGTCTTCCAGGGAAACAGCGAATATTGCTGAAACACCATGCCACGCTCGGCGCTCGGCCCGCTCACGCGCTGGCCGTCGACCGTGATGGTGCCGGTGGTGGGCTTGAGAAATCCTGCCACCGCGTTCAGGAAGGTCGACTTGCCGCATCCGGAGGGCCCGACGATCGAGACGAACTCGCCCGGCTCGACATGGATATGCGTATTGGTGACGGCCTCCACCGATCCATCGATGGTCTCGTAGCTCAGCGAAAAATTCTTGACCTCGATATGACCCTGCGGGGCGGCGGTCGCGATCTCGCTCATTTCGCCCTCCATGGCATCACCAGTTGTCCGGCGCCGCGGATCAAAAGGCTCGAGCCGAGGCCGAGCACGCCGATCGCGATCATGCCGAGCGCGATGTCGGCATATTGCACCAGCGAATAGGCTTCCCAGGTGAAATAGCCGATGCCGTATTGCCCCGAGATCATCTCGGCCGCAATTAGCGACACCCATGCGACTCCCATGCCGATTGTTAGACCAGTGAAGATATGCGGGAGCGAGGCCGGAAAGTACACGTCGCGGAAGATCGAGCGCTCGCGCGCGCCCAGGCATTGCGCCGCGCGCACCAGCACGGGATCAACCAGCGACATGCCGTGCAGCGTGTTGACCAGGATCGGGAAGAACGAACCGAGGAAGGTGATGAAGACGATGCTCTGCTCGTTGGTCGGCCACAGCATGATCGCCATCGGCACCCAAGCGATCGCCGGGATCGGCCGCAGTACTTCCGCAACCGGGAACACCACCTCATGGACCAGCTTGAAACGGCCCATGATCAGCCCGAGCGGTACGCCGACGATGGCCGCCAGCGAGAAGCCGAAGAAGATGCGCCGGCAGCTCAAGAGGATGTGCAACAGGAATTTGGGATCGTGGATTGCCTTGGTGAAGCTCGCGTAGACCGCAAGCGGCGAGGGCACGTTGGTGAAGCGCACGAAGAAGACGACGCGGTAGGTCGTGAGCAGATGCCAGACGAGCAGGAAGGCGGCGAGCGAGATCACGCCGATTGCGGTCGCACGCAACCTGTCCTGGTTGAGCCGGTACCAGCGCCCTGCCAGGGCGCCGAATGAGGATGGCGCGGAGGGCGGCGTCGTGACGGATGCGGGCTCGGTGACGGCTGCGGCTGCCGGCATGGCGTCCTCCTGATGGCGCAGGATGGCGGGACAGCTGCTCACGTCTTGCCTCCGGCGACCGCCGATTTCACGGCATCATCGAAGCCGAGCACCTTGCCGTTGATCTTGGCCGCATAGGCTTCCGCGTCCTTCTTCAGGAGAAACGGAGCCACATCGCCGTCACCGACCGCGTAGAAAGCCTGGTCGGCGAACAGCTTGATGCCGCGGGTGGTGTCGAAGACATAGGCGACGTTGATTTTCTTGCCCTTGGCCTTGAAATCGGCATAGGCGCCGAGCGTGCAGGCCGCGCTCGCGAACGGCAGGATGCCGGCCTCATCCACCCAGACCTCGCCGGCCTTGCGCGGATCTAAGATCGGCTTCCTGCAGAAGCTGTCCTCGCCGGAGATCTCGTAGTTCGTGGTGCTTGCGAGTTGCGCGTCATAATCGAGCTTCATCTCGGCATAGGCCTTGCGGATGTAGCTATCGTCGACCCACTTCTTCGGATCGAACTCCTTCATGCGGCCAAGGTTTTGCAGCACCTTGACATCTGTGGTCGCAGCCTCGATCAGCGCCGGCTTGATCGTGGGATCGGTGGTCATGTTGCCGCTCGGCCCCAAGAAGATGTAGACGACTTCCCTGCTGATGCCGGTCCACTCCTGGATCTTCTCGGCCGCAAGCTTGGGATTGTCGCGCAGCCACTGGTTGGCGGCGATGATCGCCTTCATGTAGGCGACGACGACCTCCGGATATTTCTCGGCGAAGTCGGTGCGGACGACGATGCCGTGGAAGGTCGGCAAATTGGTCTCGACGCCATCAAAGATCTTGCGCGCGAAGCCGCGGAACGGCAGCAACTCGGCGAAGGGAACAAAGTCGGCATGGGCGTCGATCTTCTTTTCCTGGAGATTGGTCGAGCCGACCTCCGGGCTTTGACTCACGAGCTGGAAGAAGTCGGGCGCATAGCCGCGGTCCTGCATCGCCTTCAGCACCATGCCGTGCGCGGCGGATCCGAAGGGCACGCTGACGAGCTTGCCCTTGAGATCGGCGAGATCGTAATAGGGCGAATCCTTGTGAACGACGATGCCGTTGCCGGAGCCGGAGAGGCTGTAGGCGGCAACGCCGATCAGCCGGCTCTTGCTTTCAGGATTGCTCTCGAAGGTGAAGCCGTTCACGATCAGTGGATAGTCGCCCATCATGCCGATCTGAAGCTTGTTCGCCATCATCGCGTTGGTGACGGGCGGGCCGGACGTGAAATTCTGCCATTCCAGCTCGAACTTGATGTTGGCGTATTTGCCGTCGGTCGGCAGATATTTTTCGAGGAGATGAAGCTGCCGGATGACGACGCCAGCGGTGACCGTATTGGTCGTGGTGTCCTGCGTGCCAATACCGAGGGTGACTGTCTCCGCCCTCGCGGGCTGCACCAGCAGGAGCGCCAGCGAAGTCACCGACATCGCGATCGAGAGCCTGGGAAGATGGCGGACCATTCTCATCCTCATTCGGTTGGATGTGCTGTGGTTGCCATGATTGGGCGAGGGGGCGGGCAGGGCAAATCCGGATTTAGCGCCGCAGTCGATTAGTTGCCGGGAAAGAGCGGTTGCATACTCCTTGGGCAGTTTTGCAGTTGAAAGCCAATTGCATGTGCATCGGTCTTAATCGGACGTCTGCCCGCGCATGTCCTCCAGGATGTCGGGGCGACAGACCACGATCTGCGAACGCTTCGTCTGAACGATTCCCTTCTCCTGCATGCGCTTCAGGCTGATCGTGACCCATTGCCGGGTCGCGCCGACCATGTGGGCGATGTCGGCATGGGTGAACGCGGCCGCGATCACCCGGCCGTCGGCGTCTTCCACGCCATAGAGCTCGACGAGGTGAAGCAAGAGATGCGCAAGGCGCTGGGTGATCGAGCGCGTTCCCAGCATCTGCGCCAGCGCCGAATAGCATTTGCCCTTGAAGGTCAGGCCTTCGATCAGGCCGATGGCGAGGTTGGGGATTTCAGCGGCCAGCGTTCGCAGCTCTTTTCCAGGAAGGTGCACGACGCTGCAATTGCTGGACGCAACGCCCGACCATTGATGCACGGTGCCTTCGAATACTTCGGGCCCGCCGACGAAATTGCCGACATGCCAGTAGGCGAGGGTGATCTCGCGGCCGAGCGGCGAGGTGTAGAAGACGCGGATGCGACCGCTCTCGATCAGCCAGATGCCATCATGCTTGCCGCCCTGGCTGAACAGCGTCTGGCCGCGGTTGAGCACCTTGCGGCGTCCCTGCTTCAGCACCAGTTCCCGCTCGCGCGGGTTCAGCTTGTCCATCAGCGGCGGCGGTCCGCCGATCCACTGCTGGTTCTCGGTGAGCAGCAGCGAGGAGCTTCCGGCAGGCCGGACCGTTGCGGGAACGGTCCCGCGAACCGCATTGGCCGCCTGCAACATCACCTGCCTCCGGATTGTTCAAACCGTTCTAAAGAGGAGCAATGTCCGTGCCAGACGGGAGAGGAAGGGGCGTTCCCACAAAATCTCGAAAACAACCCCATGCAAAGTAGCGCGGCAGCCTGGGGAGACGGTTCCGGGGCGTGCGCTTCGCGTGCGAACGGAGCTTGGGTGGGCGATCCAGTATTCTTGAGGCAGCAAAGGGTACGGATGGGCCGCGGCGTACTGGATTCCCTGCTTTCGCGGGGAATGACAGCGGAATATGTGGTCAGCGTTCACCCATCCTCGACGGAGCGTGATTAACGCTCGGCCAAATTCAGCAAATACGGCTTGGGGTAAATCCCGCGGTTGTGGCCGTCCGAGAACGAGATGTTCAGCCCGTAACCGAGGTCGCCGATCTCGGTGATGGCGATCCCCGGAAAGGCCTGGGGGAAGCGGCCGTCGAAGCGGGCGCGTGTGCAATGGGCGCATTTGCAGGAGAGGCGCAGCAGTTCGGCGGCGAGCGTGACCTCGCCGTCGCGCGTGGTGCGCACGACGAGCGTCGCACGATCGGCGCTTATTGCGTAGTCGGTCACTGTTGGCGCGGCCAGTGCAGTCATGGTCATGGCAAGTCTCCAGTCTGCTTCTAGCCAGCAAAGAATGCGTCGCGATAGCAACTAATTGCCGAGCGGACGTGACAGTCCCGAGGACAGCGTGGCTGCCTCCTCCTCGGTCATTGTCCGCGAAATGTGAAACTAATCGACCGGGAATGGCAGTTCGCCGTTGCGGGAATAGCTCCTCTCCGAAACTTTCCGCAGCATCGGGCAAGCAAGGAGAGACGAACGATGAGCGCTTTTCAGAAGGAGACGGTCCTCTCGGTCAGGCACTGGACCGAATCCCTGTTCAGCTTCACCGCGACACGCGATCCCGGCTTCCGCTTCCAGAACGGCCAGTTCGCCATGATTGGGCTCGAGGTCGACGGTCGGCCGCTGATGCGCGCCTACAGTATGGCAAGCGCCAATCACGAGGAGACGCTCGAGTTCTTCTCGATCAAGGTGCCCGACGGTCCGCTCACGTCGCGGCTCCAGAGGATCAGGGAAGGCGACATCATCCTGGTCGGTCGCAAGCCCACGGGTACCCTGATCACCGGCAATCTCATTCCGGGAAGGCGGCTGCTCCTGCTGTCCACCGGCACCGGGCTTGCGCCCTTCGCAAGCCTGATCAAGGACCCCGAAGTCTACGAGAATTACGAGACCATCGTGCTCGCCCATGGCTGCCGCCAGGTTTCCGAACTCGCCTATGGCGAGCACCTGGTCGACAGCCTGCAGGCCCGCGAATTCTTCGGTCCCCTGATCAGGGACAAGCTGATCTATTACCCGACTGTCACGCGCGAGCCGTTCCGCAATCGCGGTCGCCTCACCGACCTGATTGCGTCGAACCAACTCTTTGAGGATATCGGCCAGTCTGGTCTCGATCGCGACACGGATCGCATCATGCTGTGCGGCAGCCCGGCGATGCTGGAAGAGCTCCACGTGATGTTCAGGGATCGCGGCTTTGCCGAAGGCAGTCACAACCAGCCCGGCCACTTCGTGATCGAGAAGGCGTTCGTGGAGCGGTGAGGGGCAAATCTCTCCCCGACGACAACTAATTGCTATCGCCGGGACCCCCATCTGAACAATCTGATGTAAAGGCGCCGGACCTGCCGGCGAACCAGGAGCAAGCGATGGCACTAGATCAGATCGTCGACGGACTTTCGGAGGTTTCCTGCGATGTGCTGGTCATCGGCGGCGGCACGGCCGGCCCGATGGCGGCGCTGAAGGCGAAGCTCAAGAATCCGAAGGCCAATGTCGTCCTGCTCGAAAAGGCCAACGTGAAGCGCTCCGGCGCAATCTCGATGGGCATGGACGGGCTGAACAACGCCGTCATCCCCGGCCATGCGACGCCGGAGCAGTACACCAAGGAGATCACCATTGCGAACGACGGCATCGTCGATCAGAAGGCGGTCTATAAATACGCGCAGAGCTGTTACAAAATCATCGAGGAGCTCGACAGTTTCGGCATCCGGTTCCTGAAGAATGAGAACGGCGACTACGCCGTCAAGAAGGTGCACCACATCGGCACCTACGTGCTGCCGATGCCAAATGGCGAGACCGTGAAGAAGGCGCTGTACCGCCAGCTCCGCCGTGCCCGTATCCTGATTTCCAATCGCTACATGGCGACGCGATTGCTGAAGTCCGCCGACGGCCGCGTTGCCGGTGCGATAAGCGTCAACACGCGCACCGCCGAAATGCTCGTGATCAAGGCCAAGGCGGTGATCCTGTGCATGGGCGCCGCCGGTCGGCTCGGCCTTCCGACATCAGGCTACTTGTTCGGCACCTACGAGAACGCCGCTAATTCCGGCGACGGCTACGCCATGGCCTATCACGCTGGCGCGGCGCTCGCGAACCTCGAATGCTTCCAGATCAATCCGCTGATCAAGGACTATAACGGACCGGCCTGCGCCTATGTCGCCGGCCCGTTCGGCGCCTACACAGCCAACAATGAGGGCTCCCGTTTCATCGAATGCGATTACTGGTCCGGCCAGATGATGCTGGAGTTCTACAACGAGCTGCTGTCCGGCAAAGGTCCGGTATTCCTCCAACTCAAGCATCTCCATCCCGACACCATCTCGGAGATCGAATCCACGCTGCACAAGGTGGAGCGGCCGACGCGCGGCCTGTTCCAGCAGGGACGCGGCGTCGACTATCGTAGCGAGTCCATCGAGATGCACATCTCCGAGATCGGCTTCTGCTCCGGCCACAGTGCCTCTGGCGTGTTCGTCGACGACAATGCTCGCACCACCGTGCCGGGGCTTTATGCCGCCGGCGACATGGCGAGCGTGCCGCACAACTACATGCTGGGCGCATTCACCAACGGTTCGGTCGCCGGCATCGACGCGATGGAGTTCGCCGACAGCCACGACTTTGCGGAGTTCGATGCGAGCGAGGTGGCGAAGGAGCGCGAGCGGGTGATGGCGCCGACCACGCGCGAGGACGGCATTCCGCCGAACCAGATCGAGTACAAGACGCGGCGTCTCGTGAACGACTATCTCCAGCCGCCCAAGGTCACCCGCAAATACGAGCTCGGCATGCGCCGCCTCGCCGAGGTACGCGAGGACATGCAGGAGCGCATGATCGCCCGCAACGCGCATGAATTGCTCCGCGCGCTGGAGGTGCAGTCGATCATGGATTGCGCGGATATGGCGGCCCACGCCTCGCTCTACCGCGAGGAGAGCCGCTGGGGCCTGTACCACTGGCGCACGGACTTCCCGGAGAAGGACAACGAGAACTGGTTCTGCCACACGCTACTGTCTAAGCAGAACGGCAAGATGACCAGCGAGAAGCGTGCCGTCGAGCCCTATGTCGTGCCGATCGCCGACGAGGAGAAGGACCTCTACGACAAGCAGCGCATCCGGGCGAGCGCCTGAGCCGCCGAACAGCAACGCAACAGGAGATTTGACGATGCCTCTCGCTTCCTATCAGACCTCGGTCCCGGTGGTGGTCGACGACGCCAAATGCATTGCGGACAAGGGCTGCACGGTGTGCGTCGACGTCTGCCCGCTCGACGTGCTGCGTATCAGCGACATGACCGGCAAGGCCTACATGGCCTATGACGAGTGCTGGTACTGCATGCCCTGCGAGGCGGATTGCCCGACCGGCGCCGTTACCGTCAATATTCCCTATCTCCTGAGGTGAGCATGTCGAGCCCGTTCGAATCCTACGACGACCTCGACGACGCCGACGAGCGGCTTCAGGCCGCGGACCCCGCGGAACGCCGCGTCGCCATCATCGCGCTCGGTCATTCCGGGGATCCCGCCGCGGTCGGCCATCTCGCCAACATGGTGTCCGATCCCGATGCCGGCGTACGCCAGCAGGTCGCGATGGCGCTCGGCGAATTCGACGGGCCGGAGGCGGCGAGTGCACTCGTCAAGCTACTGGTCGACCCTGAAAGAATCGTCGCGTCGGCCGCGGCCGACAGCATGGCCGAGTTCAAGGACCCGGCCTGCGCCGACATCATCCTGCCGCTGGTGAGGCATTCCCACGCCTTCGTCCGCATGGGCGCGCTGCGTGCGCTGAAGGAGTTGCGTCGCAAGGACACGCTGAAGCCCGCGCTGGAAGCGCTCCAGGATGCTGATGCTGCCGTGCGCGTGCAGGCGATCGGCGTCATCGGCTTCCTGAAGCTCGAAGAATCGATTCCGGCACTGACCGCGCTGATCCACGATCCCGATGCCCATGTACGACGCGCCGCGGTAAGTGCGCTGGCGTTTTCGCAGATGAAACCGGCGGCCGAGACGATCATTCGCGCGCTGAAGGACGCCGACTGGATGGTCCGCGAGATGGCTGCCGACACCCTGGGTCTCAACGTCAACGGTTCACTCGCCGCCGATCAGCTCATCGCCGCGCTTGCCGACGATTTCTGGCAGGTGCGGCTGAGAGCGATCCGCAGCCTCGGCAAGATGAAGATCGAGCGCGCCGTGCGTCCGATCGGCAATTGCGTCAACCACGAGCAGGCGAATCTGCGCAAGGAAGCAGCGGCCGCACTCGGCGAGATCGCCGATCCCGAAGGGGAGGCGTACCTCGCCGTGATCGCCAACGATCCCGATCCCGACGTACGCAAGAACGCGCGCTGGGCGCTCCAGCAGATCGCGGCGAAGAAGGCGAGAGCCGGCTCGTAAGCATGGGCGTCTTCGATTCACCTCTCCCTACGGGAGAGGTGAACCTCAGTGTCCGGTTTAGTCAATTCTCGCGGCGCTGCAGCTAGAAATGACGTCAAAACCGCTTCGCCAGGTCGGCGAGGCGGCGATGGGCGCCATCGCGGGCGGCGCGGATCGGCTCGGCGGGGCCGGCCGTCGGGCCGATCGGCACGAAGCGCACGTCGTTCACGCCGATGAAGCGCAAGGCCTCGCGCAAATAGGGCGTTGCCATGTCGAGGCGGCCGCGGTTCATCCCGGTCGCATAATCGCTGCCACTCGCCAGGATGACCAGAGTCGGGCGGTCCTTGAGCAGAGGAAAATAGCCCTGCAACGGATCGAAGCGGAACGTCAGCCCCGGCTGGATGATGACGTCGAACCATTGCTTCAGCTTGTAGGGGATGCCGAAATTCCACATCGGCGTCGAGATCAGTACGCGGTCGGCGAGCGAGAAGCGTAACGCCATCCGCTCGGCTTCGGCAAAGCTGTCCCGCTGTGCATCGTTAAAGGCCTGTGCCTTCATGCGCGCATACTTCGCCTCGACGATGGGGCCGACGAACTCCGGCATGCGCTCGCGCCAGAGATCCATTACGTCGACGTCCCAGTCCGGGTGCGCCTGACGAAACCCGTCAAGGAAGACGCGCGCCCCCGCGCTCGACTCGGAGTCGGCGCGCGGCGAGCAGGACAGATGCAGGAGCTTTGCCACTGCTCATCCCAGCGCTCTGATAACGGTCTCGGCCTTGGTGACGACTGCCACGTTCTGCATGGCGAAGTTGACTGAAGCATTGTGCCAGTCGGCGTTCATGGTCGAGCAGCAGTCCTCCGGCACGATCATGAAATAGCCCTTGTCGGCACCGGTTCGCGCGGTGTGCTCGACGGACATGTTGGTCCAGGCGCCGGTGTTGATGATCATGTCACGCCCTGTCGCCTTGAGGATGGTCTCGAGCTTGGTGCCCTCCCAAGCACTCATGCGCATCTTCTCGACCACGAAATCACCGGGCCGCGGCTCGAGGCCGGAGACGGGCGCCGCGCCCCAGCTCCCGCGCACCATCGCTTTGCTGTCGACCAGCCCCTCGAACAATGGCGCGTTCAGCGTGACGCCGGGCGCACCCGGCTCGACCACGAACCAGATATGGATGATGGCAACGCCGCGCCCGCGTGCTGCTTCCGCCAGCCGGCGCACGTTTTCGATCACGTTCTGCTGACGCGCGTGCACGGGGGCGCCGGACTCGGCAAAGGCGCCACCATCCATGACGACGTCGTTCTGAAGATCCTGGATGATCATGGCGCAGCGCTGCGGATCGAGCCGCAGCTCGCCGCTGGTGAGGATCGGTGCTGCTGCCGAAGAGCTGGCACCCGCGCCGCCAGGCTTGCCGCTCATATAAGGCTCGTGCCGCGGCCCCGTTCGGGTCGGGATCGCGTAGACCGAATGAGTTGCGGTGAGATAGAGCGTGCGGAAATCCGGGCCGCCCCAGGCGAGATTGGCCACGAGCTCGGGCACCCGCACCTTGCCGAGCAACTCGCCGCGCGGCGAATAGACCCAGACGCCGCCGGGCGCGGTGACCCAGACATTGCCGTGCTGGTCGCACTTCATGCCATCGGGCAGGCCCGGCTCGAGCTCCGACTTGATGCCGCCTGCGAACACGCGCGCGTTCGACAGGGGGCCGTCTGCGTTGACATCGAACACGCGGATCAGGGCCTGCACGGTGTCATTGACGTAGAGCAGCTTCTCGTCAGGTGAGAAGCAGAGTCCATTCGGCTGATCGAACAGATTGCGCTCGACCACGAGCTGCGGCTCGCCGCCCGGCATGACACGATAGACGCCCTGGAAGCCGAGCTGCCGCGGCCGCTCGACGCCATAGACGGGCATACGTCCATACCAGGGGTCGCTGAAATAGATCGCTCCGGAGGAGTGCACGCAGACGTCGTTGGGGCTGTTGAGCTCCTGGCCCTGAAAATGGGAGGCCAGGACCTCGCGCCGTCCGTCGGCTCGTTCGCGGATCAGCGACGAGGTCGCGTGCTCGCAAACGATCAGGTTCAGCTCGGCATCATAGGTCATGCCGTTGCATTTGTTGGCGGGGCGCTTGACCTCGACGACACCGCGCCGCGCATCCCAGCGCCGGCGCACGTCGCCCGGCATGTCCGAAAACAGCAGGAAGTGATCGGCCGGATGCCAGATCGGTCCTTCCGTGAAATCGAAGCCGGTGCCGACTTGTGCCACCGGCGCGTAGGGGTCGATCAGGTTCTCGAATTCACTTCGCAAGGTGACGTGGGTCATCGGTCAATCCTCAAAGCATGATCCGGAAAAGTGCGAAGCGGTTTTCCGAAAAGATCATGCGCTACTAAGACCATCAGGCGGGGAACCAGTTACGCTGCGGCACCGACTGCACGATCGGTCCGGGCACTTGGTCATGCAGCCGTCCCACGACATTGCCGCCCTCGATCTTGGCGGGGCGGTCGTGCACTGGCAGCAGGTAGCGCGAATTGCTGAGCAGCTTCTTGATGGCCGCCTTCTCGGCGCGCTTGGTCGTGCCGTGATTGCCGGTCGTGCGGGGCTCCCAGTCGTGGATTTCGTGGAAAGGCGTGACGATCTGGTCGTTGAAATCGTAGATCACGTCGCCGCAGATGGTCGCGATGCCGTCGGCTGTGTGGACGATGATGTTCATCGAGCCTTCCGTGTGCGCGTTCGCAGCGTCGCAATAGACGCCGGGCATCAGCTCGATGGGACCGGTAATCTCGAGGTCGAGGAAGCGCAGCGCGCTCTTGGTGTGCAGACGGTCGATCAGATGCTTGATGTCGGGCGCGGGATATTGCGGGTGCATCAGGCCGGAGACCGAATATTCGAGCTCACGGCGGTTGACGACGACCGTCGTGTTCATAGGGAACAAATCGTCCTTGCCGGCGTGATCGATGTGCAGATGGGTGTGGCAGACGAAGCGGACGTCGCCCATGCGCACGCCATGTCGGGCAAGCTGATTCTCGATCATGTGCTCGTGGTACTGCAAGCCACGCATTCCCAGCGTTTCCATGATCTGGTTGGAGCGGTAGCCGGTGTCGACGACGACCGGGTAGGGGCCGCCGAGGATCAGGAAGCCGAGGGTGAGGACGCGGCGGGTGCGGCCGCAGTCGCGGCCCAGAACCAGAAAGCTCGATTCCAGCTCGATATCGCCATAGTCCAGGATCTTGATCTCCAGCGGCATTCTTTCCCCTCCCTGTCTCTGTTCGTGTGTTGCCCCTGCGCTACAGCCGATAGACGCGCATGGCGGTCATTCCAAAGATTGCCTCGCGTTGCGCGGTGCTCAGCGGTGCCGCGGCAGTGCGGAAGGCGTCGATCAACTCGCTATAGCTGGTCCACAATTTCTCGATCGGGAAATTCGATCCGAACAGGCAACGCTCGGCGCCGAAAGCCGCAACCGTGTCGGACAGCACCGCCGCGATGTGCGCGGGATCATTGCGATGGATGAAGGTGCCGAGCCCCGATAGCTTCGTCACCACGTTCGGACACGCGGCGAGGCGAGCCATTCCAGCGCGCCAGGCTGCGCGGCCCGCCGGCGAAAGATCCTCCAGCATGCCGGCGTGCTGAAGGATGAAAGTCACCTTCGGGCAAACCTCGACGAGGTTGGCTGCATCCGGCATTTGCGGCGTGAACACCTGAAGATCGAAGCTCCAGTCATAGTCAGCGAGGTATCCGATGTTGCGGCGGATCGTGGGGTCGAGACAGAGATCAGGCCGGACCGCAAAGCGGTAAAGCGGGTTATCATGCCAGTGCAGCTGCATGCGCACGCCGCGCACCAGCGGATAGCGCTTCAGGCGGTCAAGCTGCGGGCGGACTTCGTCGGCGGCGAAGTTGGCATAGGCGACGATGGCATGCGGCCAGCCGTGCTCATCGGCGGTCTGCTGCACCCAGGCAGTCTCGTCCTCAAAACGATCATTGGCCCAGTTGGTCTGAACGTAGACCGAGTGGGTGACGCCGGTGCCTTTGAGATCCTCGAGATATTCGTGAATCGGATAGTCGCGCCGGATCGGTTCGTACGGCCCGAAGATGCGGGGCTGCATGGGGCCGATCAGCCAGGGCAGATCGGCCTGGCGCCAGATGTGATGATGGCCGTCGACGATATCGGTCACGCGACTCTCCTTCGTCCCAGCGCCAGCACGTGCGCGACGATCGACGCGCTCGATCCACCGTCCACGAGATCATCGACGAAGGGCTCGATGGCGACCAGTGCTTCGGTCCGCGGGCGAAAGCCGGGGCTTGTCGCGAGGGGCGTCAGCCAGCTCACCCGCCAGGCACGCCGCGACAATCTTGCGACCGCGTCGCGCAAGCTATCGGGTTTGCCACGCTCCAGGCCGTCAGAAACGACGACCACCACCGCACCACGCGCATAGCCGCCGAAGCGCGGCACGGCAAGGAAGGCTTGCAGCGCGTCGCCGATGCGGGTGCCGCCGTCCCAATCGCTCACGAGATGCGCGGCGGCATTGAGCGCCTGCTCACGGCGCTTGACGCGTAGCGCACGGGTAACGCGGGTGAGGCGCGTGCCGAAGGTAAAAACCTCGATAGTGGGCGCGGCCTGCACCAGCGCGTGCGCGAGCTTCATGTTCTCCTCGGTACGGGCCTTCATCGAGCCGGAGACGTCGATCAGCAGCAAGAATTTTCGCGGTCGCTGCCGTCGCTTGAGGTGTCCGAGCCGCAAAATCTCGCCATCGCTGCGGACGGTGTCGCGCAAGGTTCGGCGCAAATCGGCGAAGGGACCGTGGCGCGCGCGCATGCGGCGATGGCCGCGCCGCTTGGGCAGGCGCCGCGGAGCCTCGCGCGCCAGGCGGCGCAGTGCATCGCTGCTTGATGTGACGGCGAACCGTCGTTCGACCAGAGCCTCGGCGCGCGTGGCTGTCAGCCCGGATTCGCTGGCTTCATCAGACAGCAGCGGGTCCTCGTCGCCGCGGCCTTCCTCTTGCAGCCGGACGGTCTCGTCGTCCTCACCCTCGTCGGTCCGCTCGATCACTTCGCTGCCGCGGAAGTGCAAATCGAACAGCCGGTCGAAGGTGGCGCGGCGTTCAGGCGGCGGGGCCAGCGTTGCGAGGGCAGCCTGCCGGATGTCGCCGAGGCTGCGCGGGCCGAGCAGCTCGATCGCGGCGAGGAAGGACGTGGTCTGTTCCGGCGCGACGGCGAAACCGTTGGCGCGCAGAAGCGCCACGAAGGAGATGAAGACGCGCACCGCGCGCGGCAACTGCAGTTCGGTGCTCATGCGGAAGCCTCCGCAAGCAAGGCGTCAAGTCGTGGCGAGATGAAGTGCAGGTCTTCCTCGTCCTTGAGCGCAACGCCGATCGCGCGCTTGAATGCATCCGGCCAGCGCGCGCCGCCCTTTTGAAGGAGGGTTGCGGCCTCGGCCCAGTCGACGGCCTCGGCGATCCCTGGCGCCTTGCTCAGCGGCTCGCGCCGGAGCTTGCCGACAGCGGCAACCACCGCGCGGGCCGTTGCCTCGGCGACGCTGGAGGCCCGCATCATCACGATGCGCGCCTCGCGCTCGGCGGTGGGATAGTCGATCCAGTGGTAGACGCAGCGTCGGCGCAAGGCTTCATGCAGGTCGCGTGTGCGGTTCGAGGTCAGCACCACGACGGGCCGCTCGGCCGCGCGCACCGTGCCGCGCTCGGGAATGGAGATTTGGAAGTCGGACAGGAATTCGAGCAGGAACGCCTCGAACTCCTGGTCGGCACGATCGATTTCGTCGATCAGCAGCACGGTGGAATCCGGCGCGCGCAGCGCGGCGAGCATCGGACGCTCGATCAAAAACGTCTCGCCATAGATGTCGATGCTCTCGTCGCCGGCCTGGCGGATCGCCAGCATCTGGCGCGGATAGTTCCACTCGTAGAGCGCGGCGGACGCGTCGATGCCCTCGTAGCATTGCAGGCGGATCAGCCGACGGCCGAGCACGGCGGCGATCGCCTTCGCCGCCTCGGTCTTGCCGACACCCGGCGCGCCTTCGAGCAGCAGCGGCTTGCCGAGCGCGAGGCCCAGATAGGCCGCGGTCGCGAGCCCCTCGTCGGCGAGGTAATAGGCCGCGCGCAATGCCTTCTCCAGCGCCTCCGGGCCATCGATGCCGACGATGTTGCTGCGAACGGCCATTGCAAACCTCAGCGCCGCGCCTGCGGCCGCGCGCCGCCCTGGGCCTTGATCGCGCGCAGCACTTTTTCAGGCGTGATCGGCAGATCGTCGATGCGCACGCCGACAGCGTTGAAGATCGCGTTGGCAACGGCGGGCAGCACCGGATTGGCGCACATCTCGCCGGGACCTTTGGCGCCGAACGGGCCATCGGGAGCAGGGCGCTCCAGCACGGCGATGTCGTGCGGGCAGATGTCACCAGGCCCGGGCATCGGGTACTCAACGAAGTCGCGCGGGCCGTGCACGGGATCAGGATAATAAGGTTCCGGCGTCTCGTAGAGCGCGTGGCTGACACCCATCCAGGCGCCGCCGACGAGCTGCTGCTCGACGAGGCGCGGGTTGAGCGCGCGGCCGAGCTCATAGGCCGAATCCATGCGCACCATGGCGACCTCGCCAGTTTCATCATCAACTTCGACCTCGGCGACGAGGCAGGCATGCGCATAGCAGGTCGCCGGCGACATCTCGCCGGTCTCCGGGTCGACGTCGGACAGCGGCACCAGGAAGATGCCGCGACCCGAGATGGTCTTGCCCTGCTTGAACTGCGCTGCGATCGCGACGTCCTTGGTCGAGATCGAACGGTGCGGCGCGCCCTTGACGTGGATATTGCCGCGCCCGTCGGTCTCGAGGTCGGCGGCGTTGACCTCGAGCTCCTCGGCGGCGGCCTCCATCATCACACCGCGGGCTTCGCGAGCCGCAGCCATCACGGCATTGCCGACGCGATGCGTGCCGCGCGAAGCGAACGAGCCCATGCAATGCGGGCCGGTGTCGGAGTCCGCCGTGTCGACATAGACGTCCTCGACGGGCACGCCGAGCGTCTCCGCGCAGATCTGGCGGGTCACGGATTTCATGCCCTGGCCGAGATCGATCGAGGACAGCGCTACCGTGAACTTGCCGCTGGGATTGGAATGCACCAGCGCCTGGCTGGGATCACCGCCGAGATTCATGCCGATGGGATAGTTGATCGACGCCATGCCGCGTCCGCGATGCCGGGTCATCTAGCGCCTCCTGGTGCCGAAGACGGAGGAGAAGCGGGTTGCGCCGTGCGAGGGGGCTGTCGGCCGCGGTGATGGCGGCGGTGCAGGTGGCGGCGGCTCACGCGGCGGCTCGCGGGTGACGGTGGGAGGCAGTCGGTCATAGGTCGTTCGCTGCTGCGCCGTCGCGGCGGGTCGCGCGCGAGATTCTGTTGGCGTCGGCGGAATGACGGCACGACTGCCGCCGCCGTCCTTGCGCGAGGACGCTCGCCTGAACTCTTCGCGGATCGGCCATTTGGCCTTTTCGGCTGCCACCTGCACGCACTCGATCAGCGCCGTGTTCTTCGCCTCGCGCCGATGCGCCTTCATGTCGCCGTCGCGATAGGCGTTGAGGATACGGAACTCCATCGGGTCCATGCCGACGAGATGCGCCAGCTTGTCCATCTGGCATTCGATGGCAAAATCCATCGCGGTGACGCCGAAGCCGCGCATCGCGGTCGCCGGCGTGCGGTTGGTGAAGACGCAATAGACGTCGCCATAGACGTTCGGGATGGTGTAGGGCCCGGGCAAATGCGCGGCGCACTTGACGGCTGCGTAGCTCGACAGTCGCGTATAGGCGCCGCTGTCGAAATAGGCGCGGATCTTGCGGGCGACGATGCGGCCATCGCGCATCACGCCATCCTTGATGTAGATGCGCTCGGCGCCCCGCGGCGGGCCATATTGCATCTCCTCCTCGCGCCCGAACACGTAGCGCACGGGGCGCCCTGTCAGCATCGCCCCGAGGATGGCGAGTGGTTCGGTCAGCGTATCCACCTTGCCGCCAAAGCCGCCGCCGACGGTGCCGCCGATGAAGTGGAAGGTGTTGGAGGGCACGTCCAGGATCTTGGCGCAGGTATCGACCGAGAAGAACAGCGCCTGGGTCGAGGTGTAGACGACGTAGCGGCCATTGGTGTCGGGCGCCGCGATCGCGCCGTTGGTCTCGGTCGGCGCATGCTCGATCGGCGACATCTGATAGCGCTGCTCCAGCACGTGATCGGCCGTCGCGAGCGCCGCGTCCGCATCGCCGAAGCGGAGCTTCTGATGATCGTAGACATCGTGATAAGTGAAGGTGTTCTTGGGATAGGTCTCATTGACCACGGGCGCGCCGGGCTTCAGCGCGTCCTCGACATCGAACACGGTCGGCAGCGGCTCGTAGTCGATCCGCACCTTGGCGATGGCCTCAAAGGCCTCGCGCTCACTGTCGGCAACGATGGCGACAATCGGCTCGCCCTTATAGCGAACCTTGTCGACGGCCAATGACGGCTCGTCGTCCTTGCCAAAATTGATGAGGCTCAACAGGGTGTTGAGATTGCGCGGTACGTCGGCGCCGCGGATGATCCGGCGCACGCCAGTCGAGCGCTCGGCTTCAGTCGTGTCGATGCGGCGCAGCCGCGCATGGGGGTGGGTCGAGCGGACGACTTTCAGATGCAGCATGCCTTGCAGCTTGTGATCGCCAAAGTAGGTCGAGGTGCCCGTGACGTGGCCGAGCATGTCCTGGCGCTGCGTGCCCTTGCCGATCTCCTTGAGATTGTCGTCGCGCTCGTCGGCGAAGATATCCTTGCGCAATTCCAGCATGGCAGATGTCCTCAGGCGCTGGCCCGGCCGCCCGAGGCGGCGAAAATGGCGTTGATGATCGGTTCGTAGCCGGTGCAGCGGCAGATGTTGCCGGAGATCGCTTCCACGATCTCGGCGCGGCTCGGCTGTGGATTACGGTCGAGCAGGGCCTTCGCAGCCATCAGCATGCCCGGCGTGCAGTAGCCGCATTGGGCCGCGAAATTGTCGGCGAAGGCGCGCTGGAGAGGATGTAGGCTCGGGCCTTGCTTCAAGCTGTCGAGCGTTTCAACGGAACGGCCGGCCACGGTCTCCGCCAGCGTCAGGCAGGAGAGATAAAGCTCGCCATCCACAAGCACGCTGCACGTGCCGCAGCCGCCCTGGCCGCAGCCGAATTTCGGCGTCATGTCGCCAATCAGCTCGCGCAGTGCCACCAGCAGATTGGTGCCGCCATCGACGAAGATGGCGACGTCGCGGCCGTTGTGACGAAATTGCAGGGGAGTCTTCGACATGACGGTCTATTCCTGACCCGAGAGAAGGCGACGCAAATGCACACCGACGATCTCGCGGCGATACCAGGCGCTGCCGAGTGCATTGTCGGATGGTGATGTCCCTTCGCCCGCGGCGGATGCTGCGGCGGCGATGGTAGCGGCGTCGAGCGAACGGCCCTCCAGCGCGCGCTCGGCGGCGCGCGCGCGGATCTGCGTCGGCGCCATCGATCCCAGCGCGATGCGCGCGCCGGCGATGCGGCCGCCGCTGATGGGCAGATGCGCCGCGAGGGTGATGACGGAGCCGCCCTTGGGCTTGATGCGGGCGATCTTGCGATAGCGGAAGGCCTCCGCACTTGCCGGTCGTGTACAGGAAACCGACAACACCAGCGTGCCGGCCTGACGCTCGCGCGATTGCAGGAATTCCTCGATCGGGATATCGCGCGCGCCAAAACCGCCTTGCATGGCGACGGTGGCATCGAGCGCAAGCAGGGCGACCGCGAAGTCGCCATATGGATTGGGTGCGAACAGATTGCCGCCGACCGTTCCCATGTTGCGCACTGCAGGCCCGCCGATCGAACGGGCAGGGGCGTGCAGGAAACCGAGATCGCGCTCGGCCAGAATCTTCGCAAAGGTCACGCCGGCGCCGAGCGTGACGCGCGGACCAGATGCGTCGATCCGGGACAGCGCCTGATCGTTGGCGCGCACGACGGTCGAGATCGAGATATCGCCCTCATTCAGTGCGCGCATCACGAGCGTGCCGCCGCCAAGGTAGCGCGCGCTACGGTCCGACGACAGGGCTGCGGCCGCTTCGCTGGAATTCGTAAAAGTCTTCACCGTCACAGACATGGCTACGTGGCCTCCTTCAGATGCCGGCGGATGGCCTCGAAGCCGGCCTGGTAAATGTCTTCCGCGACCTTATGGGTGATGCGGGCCGCGTCCTCGGGTTTCGTCGTGAAGCGCGATTCCCAGTGCCAGAAGGTGCGGTCGCCGTCGGTGACCGGCAGCAGGCGGACATGGGCCACGTAGTTGAACATGGGAATGGGTGTATCGAGAAGGCAGTAACTGAAGGTCTGTTCGAGATCGGAGAGCGCCAGCAACTGCTCGCGCAGCTCCGAGCCGTCCTTCAGCTTGAACCGCCTGATGCAGCCGATCTTGTCGGAGGGGTGTGCACGCTCGATCGAGGTGGTCGCGACCGCCGGATGCCAGCGGTCATGGCCGTTGAAATCGCGCAGCACGGCCCATGCAGCGTCGCTCGGCGCGTCCAGGATCGTGCTTTTGACGATATGCGGCACGGCCGTCACCCTCCGAACACCCGCTTGAGCGCGTCGAAGCCGCCCTGGAATACGCCGCCGCCGATATTGTTGACGAGCTCGGTCTCCCGCTCCGGCGCGCAGTCGAATTCGGCGGTCCACTCCATAAAGGTCTGGTCGCCGTCGGTGACCGGAGTGAGGCGCAGCGTCGCGACATAGTTCTCGACGCCCATGGGAGATTCCAGGATCGAATAGGTGCAGAACATGTCGTAGTCGGAGAGGCCGAGCAGCTTCTCGCGGATGCGGTCGCCGTTGCGCAGGCGAAAATCCCTGACGCAGCCAATTTTGTCGGAGGGGTCGCCGCCCTCGATGCGGCTCTCGGCGATTGCCGGGTGCCAGTTCGGCATGCCATTGAAGTCGCGCACCCGCGCCCAGACGCGGTCGTTACGCGCATTGACGACGGTTGAGACGTAGACGCGGGCCATGATGCGACCTCAACTCTTCTTCCGTGGGCCACGCTCGGCCGGCGGCCCACCTTCGGTGGAGGGCGCGGGCGCGGCGGCCGGCTTGTCGCCTCCACCTCCGCCGCTCTTGCGTGTGGAATCCTTGATGCCCTGCATGTCGCGGGCCTCGCGGATCAGACCCGGCATTTTGGCGAGGCTGCCGCCTTCGACGCCGATGTCGGAGAGGATGGAGTCGATCAAGGGCGCCTGGACGCGGTAGCGCAACGCCGAATCGATCACCTCGTCGGTGGCACTGCGGCCGCCATTGCCACCGCCATGGCCGCTACCGTTGAGGCCGTCGACCTGGAGGATACGGATGCCCTCGATCTTTTCCATCGGCTTGACGCTCTCGCGCACGATGCCTTCGATGCGATCGAGCAGCTTTCTGCGGAACAGCGAGTAGCGCGCTTGATCGGTCAGCACGTTCTCGGCCTCGTTCAGCATCCGCTGCGCTTCAGCCTCGACCGCGGCGCGAACACGCTCGGCCTCGGCGGCAATGCGCGTCTCCTCGGCCTGCTTCTCGGCGAGCAGCACCTCGACCGTCTTGCGCCGCTTGGCGATCTCGCTCTCCCGCGCCGTGACGACGCGTTCGGCCGCTTCCGTTGCCCGCATGCGGGCTTCCTCGGCCGCGGCGCGCGCAGCCGACTCCTCCAGCGACTTCTGATGGATGGCGATGGCCTTTTCCATCAGGACCGTCTCGACCTCCTTCTCGCGGTTCACTTCCAGCTTCCGCAGCTCGCGCTCGCGGCCGATGCGGGCTTCGTCCAGACCCCGGTCGGAGGCAATGCGGGCACGCTCGACTTCTTCGCGTGAGGCAATCTCGGCTTCCTGCAAGGATTGGACGCGCGCGACCTCGAGCTGCTCGATCGCGCGGCGGCGCTCGATACGGGCGGCTTCCAGCGCCTGCTCGCGCGAGACGTCCGTGGTTTCGACCTCCTTGCGCGCGACGATCTCGGCCTGCCTGACCTGGCGGTCGGCGTCGATGCGCTCGGACTTCTTGGTCGATAGCGCGATGACGCGATCCTCATCCGCGATCTCGATCGCCTTCTTCTGCTCGATGTTGAGCACTTCGCGCTTCTTGGAGGAGTTGATCCGCTCGGCTTCGAGCGCGAGGTCGACGCCAATGCGCTGGCGCTCGATGGCGTCGCGCCGCTTCAGCTCGGCCGCCTCCAATACGCCGGTTCGCTCGATTTCGAGCGCGCGGGTCTCACGCTCGGCCTGGATGCGCTCGGCGGCAACCGCTTTCTCCTGCGCGATGCGCGCGGCCTCGATCGCCTCGCGGGAGGCAATGTCGGCTTCCTCGACAGCGCGGTTGCGGGCAATCTCGAGTGAGCGGACCCTCTCTTCCTGGGCAATGCGGGCGGCTTCGGTGGCTTCGCGTGCAGTGACACCGGCGATATCCAGGGTCTGGTTGCGGTCGATCTCCAGCTGCCGCGTATTCTGCTCGGCGGCGATCCGCTCCGCAGCAAGTGTGCGCTCGCGTGCGATCCGCGCGGCCTCGACTGCCCGCTGCGCCTCGATCTCGGCCTCCTGGATGGTGCGCACCTGCTGGATCTCCAGCGCGCGGGTGCGTTCGTCGGACGAGATACGCTCGACATTGACAATCATGGTCTGGGCGATGCGGGCCTTTTCAGTAGCCTCGCGTGCAGCGATCTCGGCCTCATCGACGGCGCGGGTACGCTCGATCTCACGGCGCCTCGTCTCTTCCTCGTTGGCAATGCGGGCGTCGGTCACCACGCGATCCTGCTGGATGCGGGCTTTCTCGATAGCTTCACGCGCGGCGATCTCGGCTTCCTCGACGGTACGCATCCGTTCGATCTCGCGCTGGCGCACCTCGCGTTCGGAGGCGATGCGCGTCGTATCGATCGAGCGCTGGTTGGCGATCCGGGTCTTTTCGACCTCCTCGCGGGCGAGCAGCTCCTTCTCTTCGATGGTCCGGGTCCGCTCGATCTCCTTCTGGCGGGTCTCGCGCTCGGAGGCGATGCGGGCCTCGGCAATCGCCTGATCGTTGGCGATGCGGGCCTTCTCAATGGCTTCGCGCGCGGAAATCTGCGCCTGCTCCGCCTCGGTTTCGCGTAGTGCGCGCTCCCGGGCGACCTCGGTGCGCTGAAGCGCGCGGCGCATCTCGATGTCGCGTTCCTGCTCGAGGCGCGCGGTCTCGCTTTCGCGCTCGATCTCGAGGGCCTGCCGCTCGGCTTCCAGATTGCGCGAGCGAATCTTGATCATCGAGTCCTGCTCGATGTCGTTGCGCAGCTTGCGCTTGGCCTCGATGTCCTCCATCAGCCGCGTCAAGCCCTCGGCGTCGAAGCGGTTCGAGGGGTTGAAGAATTCGAGGTCAGTCTGGTCGAGATCGGTGATCGCGACCGATTCGAGTTCGAGACCGTTCTGGGCGAGGGCTTCGGCGGCGTTGGTCTTGACGCGCGCGACGTAGTCGCCGCGCCGCTCATGCATCTCCTCCATGGTCATCTCGGAAGCAACCGAGCGGATGGCGGAGATGAACTTGCCGGCCAGCAGGGCGTGGAGCTGCTCCGGCTCCATGGTGCGGCGGCCGAGCGTGGCGGCCGCGATCGAGACCGCTTCGCGGGTCGGCTGCACGCGGACGTAGAAGTCGGCCTCGATGTCGACGCGCATGCGGTCACGAGTGATCACGGCGTCCTGCCTGGAACGTATGATGCCCATTGGCAGCACGTTCATGTTGACCGGCGTGTAGTCGTGGATGAAAGGCAGCACGAAAGCGCCGCCATTGATGACCACGCGTTCGCCGAGGAAGCCGGTCCTCACGAACGACACCTCCTTGGACGAGCGGTGGTACAGCCAGTTCACGATGTAGACGCCAACCACGATGACGACGATCGCGACGATCAGCCAGAGGATCAATTCACCGACCAAAATCCCCGACATCTTTCCCTCCCTCGAACGTGTCGGCGTCAGCGCGCGCCGATCGCCTTGAATCTGCGAACCTGGTCCGTCAGCGCCCGCTCCACGGGCAGGCGCTCCATCGAGGACGCGCCGTAGAAGCCGTGGCAGCGACGGGTGTTCTTCATGATGAAATCGGCATCCGCGGGATCCGCGATCGGACCGCCATGGGCGAGCACCAGAATGTCCGGGTTGATACTGAGCGCGGCTGAGGCCCAGGTGTCGATATGCGCCGGGCAATCGGCAAGCTTTGGCGCGGTCTGCGCCCCGATCGTGCCGCCGGTCGTGAGACCGAGGTGACAGACGATGATATCGGCGCCCGCGATCGCCATCGCGGCGGCTTCCTTCTCGCTGAAGACGTAAGGCGTCGTCAGCATGTCCTTCTCGCGCGCTTTCGCGATCATGTCGATCTCCAGCGCGTAGGACATGCCGGTCTCCTCCAGATTGGCGCGAAAAATCCCGTCGATCAGCCCGACCGTCGGAAAGTTTTGCACGCCGGCAAAGCCGAGTGCCTTGAGCTGGTCCAGGAAGGCGTCCATGTCGCGGAACGGATCAGTGCCGTTGACGCCGGCGAGCACCGGTGTGTTGCTGACGACGGGCAGCACTTCGCTGGCCATTTCCAAGACGATGGCGTTGGCATCGCCGTAAGCCATGAGGCCGGCGAGCGAGCCGCGCCCGGCCATGCGATAGCGGCCGGAATTATAGATGACGATGAGATCGACACCGCCGGCCTCTTCGCACTTGGCGGAGAGGCCCGTGCCGGCGCCGCCGCCGACGATCGGCTCGCCGCGCTTTGCCATCTCGCGAAATCGCTTCAGCAGTGCCGCCCGTTCAAACCTGGCCATCGGTCACCTCACCATTCTCCGGCGCGCCCCGGTGCGTCCGAACAGGGTTTTGAACGCACTGACAATCGTGGAGGCGAACTCGGGATCGTTGATGTTGTTCTTGACGCGGATGAGCTGACGATTGCTCGTCTGTCGCACCGTGCGTTCGAGCGCACGGAACAGCGCGGCATCGGCCTCGGGGTCCCAGAACGGCCGTCCCTGCGCATCGAGCGCGGAGACGCCTCCCTCGGGAATGAAGAACCGCACCGGCCCGTCCATCTGGTTGAGCCGCTCGCCGATCCATCGCCCCATGCGCTCGTTCTCCTCGACCGTGGTCCGCATCAACGTGACTTGCGGATTGTGGACGTGGAATTTGCGGCCGCGATAGCGCTCGGGGATGGTGTCGGGCGCGCCGAAATTGACCATGTCGAGCGCGCCCGCAGAGCCGACATAGGGTACGCGGCTGCGGATGATCGCGCCGAACCGGTCCTCGGTGGCCGGAAACACGCCGCCCATCAGGAGGTCGCAGACCTCCGTCGTCGTGAGATCGATAACGCCCGCAAGCTGGCCGGACTCGACCAGCTTCTCCATCGAGCGTCCGCCGACGCCGGTGGCGTGGAAGACGAGGCATTCGAAATCATCGCGCAGATCGGCTGCGATCTTCTGCACCGCCGGAGTAGTCACGCCGAACATGGTGATGCCGATAGCGGGCAGGCTTGCGCTTGCGGCGCGCTCGTTCGCCTCGCCCTGCTCGAGACGCGCCTTGACCATGCCGCCGAGCGCGTTGGCGCCGTTGGCGAGCACCGCGCGGGAGATCGAGTTGAGGCCCTGCACGTCGGTGACTGAGTACATCATCGTGATGTCGGCCGGCCCGACATAGGGGCCGACGTCGCCGGATGCGACCGAGGAGATGATCAGCTTCGGGACGCCGACGGGAAGGGCGCGCATGCCGGGTGCAACGAGCGAGGCCGCGCCCGAGCCACCGGCCGAGATGACGCCGGCGACGTTGCCCTGGCGGCGGAGCCAGCTTGCGAAGGCGTCGGCCATCGCGGTGACGGCAAGGCCGCGGTCGGGTCCGAACACGGCCGATCCGCCACGGCCGTGGTTCAAGGCGATCTCTTGGGCGGAGACGTCGCAGCTCGTGTGCCTGCCGCTGGTGGAGACGTCGACGAGGCGCGTGCGCAGGCCGCTTTCCGCGATGATATCGCGGATGAAGCGCAGCTCAGTAGCTTTGGTGTCGAGAGTGCCGACGACGAGTACGACGGGCGGGCCGGAGGTTTGCGCCGCAACCGGTTCACGCTTGCGCCGCGCCGTTTCGTCGAGGCGCGCGACTTGCGTCGAGAGCGTGCGCGCCGCGGCCTCGATGCGGGCGATCGGAACTGGCTGCGACCAGCGCGTCGGCGGCGTCGGATTGGAGATGTAGATACGGATCGGACCACTCGGACGCGTAGGCTGCGGTGCAGCTTTTGCCTCAGAACCGGCCGCGGGAACATCGATGTCCGCCTCGAGCCCGGCATGAAGCCCAACACCAAGCAGGCGCTGCTGCAAGTCGCGGTCGGCGGCAAGGCGAACGGAATCGATGATGCGATTGATCCGGCCGTTCACCATGATCGCCACGTTGCGCGAGATCGCGGTGGCAACGCCGATGTTCTGCTCAATCACAAGCACCGACATGTCGCCGTCCTCGCCGAGCCGCAGCAGCATCTCCTCGACCTGGGCGACGATGACGGGCGCAAGACCCTCGGTCGGCTCGTCCATGATCAGGAGCTGCGGATTGGTGAGGAGGGCGCGCGAGATCGCGAGCATCTGCTGCTCACCGCCGGAAAGCTGGCCGCCGCCGTGGCCCTTGCGCTCGGCGAGTCGCGGAAACGTGTCGTAGATGCGTTCGACGGTCCAGGCACCACTGCGGATGCCGCCGGCAAGCCGCAAATGCTCGTCGACGCTGAGCGACCGCCAGAGGCGGCGTCCCTGCGGCACATAGCCGACGCCGAGGCGCGCGATATGCGCCGGCGGCCGCCGCGTGATGTCTTCGCCCCGAATACGGATCGAGCCGCCGCTCACCCGCACCAGCCCCATGATCGCCTTGCACAGCGTGGTCTTGCCCATGCCGTTGCGCCCCACAACGGAAAACACGCCGGCATCGAGCGCGAGGTCGACGCCCTGCAGGGCGTGCGAATGGCCGTAATAGACGTCGAGGCCCTTCACCTCGAGCGCCGGCGCGGAACGGCGGACCTCATTCATGGCCGCCTCCCAGATAGAGCTCCTGGACCTCGGGGTCGGACTGGATCTCCTGCGGCAGGCCCTCCTTGAAGATGCGCCCGTTGTGCATCATCGTGACGCTCTCGACGACGCGCAGCGCCACGTCCATGTCGTGCTCGATGATGATGTAGCCGATATGGGCGGGCAACGAGGTCAGGATCTCGATCAGCTCCAGCCGCTCGGTCGGCGACAGGCCCGCGGCCGGCTCGTCGAACAGCACGAAGCGCGGGGCGCCGGCGAGCGCGAGCGCTATCTCGAGCTGACGTTGCTGGCCGTGTGCGAGCTCGGCGACGCGTTGATCCCTGACGTTCGTCAGATGCACCGCCTGCACGAGATTGTCAGCGGCATGCATCAGCGCGTCATTTTGGCCCGGGCGCAGGAACGAGAAGCGCCCGCGCGAGACGCCGCGGCAGGCGAGGTAGACGTTGTCCTGCACCGTGAGGCCGGGGAACAGCGCGGAGATCTGGTAGGTCCGCCGTAGGCCGCGGCGGATGCGCTCATACGGTGGGAAGCGCGTGATGTCTTCGCCGAAGAAACGGATGGTGCCGGAGGAGGGCGGGAAATCGCCGGTGATGCAGTTGAACAGCGTGGTCTTGCCGGCGCCGTTGGAGCCGAGCACGGCGCGCCGCTCGCCGGGCCGCACGGTGATGGTGACGTCGGTCAGCGCAGCGAGCGCACCGAACAGCCGCGTCACGCCGCGCAGCTCGAGCGCTGCTCCGGCGCCGACGGTCGAGAGGCGATGGGCGACGCTATCCATGACCGGATCCTCGACTGGATCCTTGGCTACTCCGCCCACCCGGGCGCGTCGGGGTGGTGCGCTGGCGCCAGCGCTGCCACAGGCCGATGACGCCATCCGACGACCAGAAGACGATGGCGAGGAATCCGAGCCCGATCAGCAGCCGGAAACGGTTGCCGTCGAGCCCGATCTTGACCAGGAAGTCGAGCGCGAAGGTACGCAGCAGCACGAAGATCAGCGCGCCGATGTAAGGGCCGATGGGCCGCGTTATGCCGCCGACGATCGCAATGATGAGAATGTCGATGCAGGCGCCGACGCTGACCGAGCCGGGCGAGATCTGTCGGTAGTTCCAGACCTGCAACACACCGGCCAGCGCGGCGACGAAGGATGCGAAGGCGTAGGCCGCGACGCGATGGGCATTGACGTTGAAGCCGAGCGTCGCCATGCGGCGCGGATTGTCGCGCACGCCCTGCAAGGCAAGGCCGAACGGCGCCCGCGAGATGTATTCGACCGCGAAATAGCACAGCGCGGCAACGCCGAGCACGATGTAGTAGAAGGGAATATCGGCGCGCCAGTTGATGCCCCAGAAGCGCGGCGTGCCGACGTTGTTGATGCCGGTGTGGCCGTTGAAGATCGCCCAGTTCTGGTTGGTGAAGTAGTAGAAGGCGGCACCGATCGCCAGCGTGATCATGATGGTGTAGATGCCCTCGGTCCGCACCGCGAGCGCGCCGCCGAGCGTGCCGAAGGCGGTGGCGAGCGCGAGCGCCATCGGCACCGCAAGCCACCACGGCCAGCCCAGGCTGATATTGGCGTTGTCGCTGGTGCCGAACACGGCGACCATGTAGGCGGCAAAGCCCGCGACGGTGAGCTGCATCAGGCTGACCATGCCGCCATAGCCGGCGAGGAACATCAGGCTCAGCGCGATGGTGCCGAGGATCAGCGTCGTCGCAAAGATCTCGATCAGGAAGAAGCCGTTGGCGATCAGCGGCATGATCAAAAGGATGACCGCGACGATCCAGGCGGCGGGATTGTCGATCTCCGGCCAGCCACGCAATGCGGGCCGGTGCGCGCCGGAGGCGGTGCGAACGGAAACGCGTGCGTCGTGGGTGACCGACATGTCAGCGCCTCGCAAGCAGGCCTTGCGGCCGGAGCGCCAGCACCAGCACCATGATCAGGAAGGTCACGACGATCGCATAGGTCGGGATGTAGACCGAGCCGAGCTGCTCGGCGAGGCCGATGATCAACGCGCCGAGCGCCGCGCCGGGGATCGAACCCATGCCGCCAACGATCACGACGACGAGGGAGGCGAGCAGGAAGCGGATGTCCTCGCCGGGCGAGAGCGATTGAAACGTGCCACCGACGACGCCGGCGATGCCGGCAAGCCCGGCGCCCAGCGCAAACACGAGCACGAACACGACCTGGATGCGCACGCCGGTCGCGGCGAGGATGTCTCGGTCATCGACCCCGGCGCGGATGATCATGCCGATCCTGGTGCGGTTGAGCGCCAGCCACATCGCGATGCCGATCACCACGGAAGCGGCAAAGATGACGAGCCGGACCAGGGGATAGCGCAGATAGACCGGCTCGCCCGAGGATTTGAGCGCTGTGATCAGCGGCAGCTCGACAGGGCCGATCAGCCAGTTCGGGGTCTGGATTTGGTAGAAGTCGCCGCCGGCGGCCCACAGCATCAGGTCGGCAAACACGATCGAGAGCCCGATCGTCACCATGGTCTGGCGCAGATCCTGGCCCTCCATGCGGCGGAAGACGATGACCTGGAGCAGGATGCCGACCAGCGCTGTCAGGATGAAGGCGACGATGAAACTCAGGATCCACGAGCCGGTCGAGGCGCTGATGGCGTAGCCGACATAGCCACCGAACAGATAGAGCGAGCCGTGCGCGAGGTTGACGTTGCGCATCAGGCCGAAGATCAGCGTGAAGCCGCTTGCAACCAGAAAGTAGAGGCCGCCGAGCGTGATGCCGTTGAAGACGGCATTGAGGAACACCCGCTTGCGGCCGATCGCCTCTTCCAGCCCCGGCGGCCAGACTGCGAAGATCAGCCAGAGCGCGAGCGCTATCGCGATGATGACGATCAGTGCCCATGCAGGATGGCGTTCGACAAAGCGGGTCATGGCAGCCGCTCCACCGCGGGCGCGCCGCGCCGACGATCATTCCGATGCAGGTCAGACAGCCCTGAGCAGGCTGCGTACCACGCCATGGACGTGCATCTCCCTGGGCTCGCGATCCTCTGGCGGGATCGCGTTCCGCGCATCCTAGCGAGGACACAAGGAGGGCGTTTGATCGAGAGTATCTTTTCGCGCGCGGCGCTACGCGCGCAAAACCTTGGCGGCGCGGCGATAATCGGTCGGGGCCATGCCGACATTGGCAGCGAAGAAGCGGGTGAATCCGCTCTGCGAGGAGAAGCCGAGATCAAAGCCGATATCGGCGATCGGCGCTTCGCTCGCGACCAGTGCCTCCAGCGCCTGCTCCATGATCAGCGTGTTGAGGTAGAGATGCGGGGTGACGCCGGTCTGGGTCCGGAACAGCCGGTAGAAATGCGGGCGCGACAGGCCGGATTCACGCGCGATGGTGTCGAGCTCCATCTCGGCGCCCGGACTTTCCGACATCAGCTTGATGCATTTGCGCACGCGGAAGTCGGTGACGGCGCCGGCCGCCCGGGCATCGCGGGCGATCTCGGCCTGCTGCCAGCTTTCGTCGTAGCAGATATCGATCAGCCGCCTGAGCTCTGAGTCGAGGCTCGAGAGCGAGGGGGCGCCGCACACCAGCGCGGCGGTCCGTCTGATGTGCTTGTCGAGCGCCGGCGTGCGCTTGAATTGGGTGCGGCCAAAACGCAGCCGGTCGGCGCCGGGCGCATCGGGCGCGAACCACTCGGCGTTGACGTAGAGCACGAAGAAGATCGCGCCGGCGTCGAGATCGGAGGGCAGGAAATTGTGCGGTTCCCAGGGATTGACGGCGACAACGGAGGTTTCATTGAGTTGGAAACGCCCATCGCAAACGTCGATGCACGCAGGCATGCCGCCGACATGGAAGATCAGATGACCCTCGCGATGCGCGTGGATGTTGAAAGGGCGGTTCAACTGGTAGACCGTCGCCCGACCAAACCGGCCATGGAAGACGGCGAGCGCCCGGCTCATGCCATCCCCTCCCGATGTTCTGTTGTTTTGCCGTTAGCGTTCAACAACCGGGGAGAGATTGCAAGGGCGGTGAGATCCGCGCCTCGCAAATCGCTCCCCGGTCGCCGCGGTTGCGAACGTGATTGCGTCAGTACTTCTTACATTCCGGTACTGTACGGCTCGGCAGCCCGATCTTGGCAAACACCGCCGGATCGTAGCCGAGGGTCTGGTTCACGTTCGGAATCACCTTCACGACCTTCGAGAACAGCGCGCCCTTGCCGTCATCGACGACCTCAGTCACGAAGTTGGTGCCGATCGCCTGGCGGTTGGAGTCGAGCTTGATCTTGCCGTTCGGCGCGTCGATCTCGAGCTTGGCCAGCGCAGCCTTGTACTTCGACTGATTATCGCTGAGATCACCGTTGACCTGGCGCAGTGCGAGGATCAGCGCCATGGTCGAGCCGTAATAGTTGGTCGCGAGCAGCGACGGGCTCGGGAAGCGCTTGTTCGGCGGGAAGGCGTCCTGATAGTCCTTCACGAACTTCTGCCAGCCCGGATCCTCCCAGGTGTCGGCCTGGCCGCTCGCTGCCAGCGTGCCGATCAGCGCGTTCTTTGCGTTGCCCTTGGAGGACAGGATGGTCTGGTCGATCATGATCGAGCCGCCCATCAGGTGCGCCTTGCCGCCGGCCTGCTGGTACTGGTTGAGGAAGTTGACGGCGTCGGCGCCGCCCAAGCCAAGATAGATCGCATCGACATCGTCGGGGAGCGCGGCGATGACCGAGGCAAAGTCCTTGGTGCCGAGCGGCACCCATTGCCGATTGGTGACCTGTCCGCCCATGCCGCAGAATTCGAGCACGAGGCCGAACACCTGCGTGTAGATGAAGGAATAGTCTTCGCCGACCGTCGCGATCTTGCGATAGCCCTTGTTCTCATAGGCGTATTTGCCGAGGCCAACCTGCCACTGCGCGCCGTCCATGTTGTAGCGGAAGAAGTTTGGCGCGGGATCGACAAAGGTAGTTTCCTGGGCGCCGGAGGCCGCGTTGATGAAGGTCAGCTCGGGATGGGTTTTCGCGAAATTCTTCACCGCGATGCCTTCGTCGCCGGACAGCGGCGAGAGCAGGATCTGCACCTTGTCCTGCTCGATCAGCTTGCGCACGGCACGCACGGCGGAATCAGGCGTTGCATCGGTCGAGGCGATGATGAATTCGAGTTCCTTGTCGCCGACCTTCTTGCCGAGCACGTTGAGCGCCGTCTGATGGCCGCGGATGCCGTCCTCGCCGAGCACGGTGTAGGTGCCTTCGAGGGTTGCGGTGACCCCGACCTTGATCTTCTCCTGAGCCATGGCTGCG
The DNA here is from genome assembly GCF_053572325.1 of Bradyrhizobium sp. UFLA05-112. Lineage (NCBI taxonomy): Bacteria > Pseudomonadati > Pseudomonadota > Alphaproteobacteria > Hyphomicrobiales > Nitrobacteraceae > Bradyrhizobium > Bradyrhizobium sp. UFLA05-112. The sequence goes on from NZ_JBANBK010000010.1 coordinate 87,943, forward strand.
CCCGAAAGCAACAGGCTGCTCAGCGCGATAAGTCCCACACTGCCTTTCAACATTGCTCTCCTCCCTTTAGTCGTCATTTTTGTCGTCATTATTTGACGGTAGCTGGTCGGCACGACGCTCACGGTTCTTGAATGAAGGCTAACCGAACTCGGATGCAGCGCACGCGTCGGAGCCATGCGTGGCTTAACGGGCAGTCTCATTTTGAATGTTGCGTCGCAAATGGTTCCGCGGTGCAATAGGCGAAGGAATGCGGCGTGGTTGAATCGCATGCTGCCCAGTGGCGGAGCGCCCGCAAATGGTGTTTTTGGTGCTGGGGAGCGGCGCTCCTGCCGTGTCGCGCGGGTGACAACGAACGAGAAAAGGACCGATGCAATGAACTCGGAAACGGCCAGAATGACACTGACGGCGAAGGATGTTTTGCCGGAGGACGGGACGCGCGGCACGCTGGTCGGCCGCGTCTGGCTGCCGCAGGTTAATGGTCCTGCCGTGGTCGCGGTACGTAGCGACGGCGTGTTCGACATCACAGCGCGGTTTCCGACCATCAGCGCGTTGTGTGAGGAGGCCGATCCGTCAAAGGCTGTGCGCGAGACCAGGGGCGAGCGGATCGGCGATCTCGAGGCGATCGCGGCCAACACGCCGCCCGACCAGCGCGATCGGCAAAAGCCCTGGTTGCTCGCGCCGGTTGACCTTCAAACCCTGAAAGCCGCCGGCGTGACCTTTGCCGTCTCCATGCTGGAGCGCGTGATCGAGGAGCGGGCGAAGGGCAACCCGGCGTCGGCCGAAGCGATCCGGAAAGAAGTGACCCGGCTGATTGGCGACGATCTGTCTAAGCTCAAGCCCGGCTCGGACGGGGCGATGCGGCTGAAGCAGGTGCTGATCGAGCAGAACGCCTGGAGCCAGTATCTCGAGGTCGGCATCGGCCCCGATGCGGAGGTTTTCACCAAGGCGCCGGTGCTGTCGTCCGTCGGCGCCGGCATGGATGCCGGGCTGCATCCGAAATCGACCTGGAACAATCCGGAGCCGGAGCTGGTGCTGTTCGTGTCGAGCCGCGGCAAGATCGTCGGCGGTGCGCTCGGCAATGACGTGAACCTGCGCGACTTCGAAGGGCGCTCGGCGCTGCTGTTGTCGAAGGCCAAGGACAACAATGCCTCCTGCGCCATCGGCCCGCTGCTGCGGCTGTTCGACGACACCTTCTCCCTCGATGACGCACGCAAGCTGGACATCAGCCTCAGCGTGATGGGGCAGGACGGATTTGTGCTCAACGGCCATTCCTCGATCAGCAAGATCAGCCGCGATCCCACTGATCTCGTCGCGCAGACGATCGGCACCGTCCATCAATATCCTGATGGCTTCGTGCTGTTCCTCGGCACGATGTTCGCGCCGGTCGAGGATCGCGATGCGCCGGGGCAGGGGTTCACCCACAAGCACGACGACATCGTCACGATCGCAGCCCCCGCGCTCGGCAAGCTCACCAACCGCATGCGCACAAGCGACGAGTGCGAGCCCTGGAGCTTCGGCATCGGCGCGCTGATGAAGAACCTGGCGCAACGCAAGCTGATCTAAGCCAATGACGACTTCGGATCGGAGCACCGACTCGTTCGGCTCCAGGCCAGGTGTGGTTCACCACCGACACCTGGCGTTCCGACGGGCATGAGGAACAGCTGGTGAGGGCCATCCGTCCATTCAGGCGAAAGCCGAGTACCGCGACAGCCGAAAGAAGGGTTCGACATCGTACGTTGGATCGATGGCGAGGCGGGCAAGTTTTTCGCCGATAGCAGGCGCAAACTTCGCGCCGTGACCCGAACAGGGCGAGGCGACGATCAGCCGGGAATTCGGCCATCGATCGATGATGAACTCCTGGCCGTTGTCCGGTCGGTGGTCGGCTGGCAGAGTGTTGGTGTAGAGGCAGATGTCGCGATCGACGATCGGACCGGAAGCGCCCGGGACGAGCTCGGCTAGCGCTTTTCCGACCGGCAACAATTCAGCATCGGTCGCCGGCCGGTCCCAGTCGTCGGCGTCCACCTTCGGTCCATGATTATGGGGTGCCGCTTTCACGCCACGCAGTTCGAAATCCGGGAAACCATACACGACATCGTTGGGGCCGCGTTCAAGGATGAACAGTGGAAAGCGGGCGGGTGACACGGTCTCGGGTCGGATGGCCTTAAACCAACCCACGGCCTGCCGCGTCACTTCGAGAATCGGAGCGATCTTGGGCAGGGCGCGGCCGAGCCATGGGCCAAGAGTGAGGATGACCTGCCGGGCGAAAACCTCCCGGGTCTTGGTGCGCACCATGACGCCGTCCGGACGACAGTCGATCTGCGCAGCTTCCGGAAAAATCCGCGCGTCGGCGCGCGTTCGCATGATCCTGAGGGCGACTTCGGCCTTTAGAATGGCCCCACCGTCCTGCACGACCACATCCCAGTCGGCAGGTAGAGCAAATGCGGGGAATTCCCGGTTTGCCGTAGCGGCCGACCAAGTGGGATCCGCATGGCCCTTCGCTATCGCCGCAGCGCGCGAGGCCGCGACCATCGCCGATCCGGGCCGGCCGGCCTCCAGAACCGGAGACGGTATGAGAATTGTTTTGCCGGTGTCGGCCTCCAGCCGCTTCCAGCCCGCAAGGGCTGCGTCGCTCAGATCGGTATAGTTGTCATTCTCGAAGTTGAAACGTCGGAACACCCGACATGAACCGTGAGAGGAGCCGCGATTATCGCCGGGGCCAATCGGGTCGAAGCCCAGCGCATCAACGCCGGCGTTCAGCAATGCGTCGAGCGCCGCGCTGCCCATGAGGCCGAGCCCGATTACGGCGACATCGCACGTCCGCATTGCTCCACCTTCCGACCGGTGCGCACAGCGCTAACAGAGTTCAAACTATACTGAGCCCTTCGATAGGCGACTCCACATTTTCGCGTTCGTCTTTTTGTCGTGTTTGGGGGGAAAATCGCGCGTAGCGAGCGCGCGTGAAAAAATTTTGAGGATCAGTCATATAGTCAAATAATATGACTATACGGCACCAGACTTCCGTGAAATAGTGCCTCCCGCCGCCCCGAGGGGCGGTCTAGCAGGTGCCATAATACCAATTGGCATCCGAGATAAACATTTTTTTGGGAGACACGCCTGATGACCCTCAAAGCCCTCTTTGCGGCCAGCGCCACCGCCGCACTGCTGCTTTCGCTGCCGGCCAATGCCGGCCAGCTCACCATCGGTTTTTCGCAGATCGGATCGGAATCCGGATGGCGCGCCGCTGAGACCTCGGTCTCCAAGCAGGAAGCGGCCAAGCGGCAGGTCAACCTGAAGATCGCCGACGCCCAGCAAAAGCAGGAGAACCAGATCAAGGCGATCCGGTCCTTCATCGCGCAGAACGTCGATGCGATCTTTCTCGCGCCGGTCGTTTCGACTGGATGGGACGCGGTGCTGAAGGAGGCCAAGGAAGCCAAGATCCCGGTCGTGCTGCTCGACCGCGACATCGATCCGTCGGGCAAGGACCTCTATCTGACCGCGGTCACCTCGGACAGCGTGCACGAAGGTGCCGTCGCCGGCGAGTGGCTTGCCAAGACGGTCGGCGAGAAGGCCTGCAACGTCGTCGAATTGCAGGGCACCGTCGGCGCCAGCGTCGCCACCAACCGCAAGAAGGGCTTTGACTCCGTCGTCGCCAAGCATCCGAACCTGAAGGTGGTACGCAGCCAGACCGGCGACTTCACCCGCGCCAAGGGCAAGGAAGTGATGGAGAGCTTCATCAAGGCCGAAGGCGGCGGCAAGTCGATTTGCGCCGTCTATGCGCATAATGACGACATGATGGTCGGCGCGATCCAGGCCATGAAGGAAGCCGGTCTCAAGCCCGGCAAGGACGTCCTGACCGTCTCGATCGACGCGGTTCCCGACATCTTCAAGGCGATGGCCGCAGGCGAGGCCAATGCCACTGTGGAGCTGACGCCGAACATGGCTGGGCCCGCGCTCGACGTCATCGCCGCCTTCAAGGACAAGGGCACCGCTCCGCCGAAGTGGATCCAGACCGAATCGAAGCTCTACACCGCCTCCGACGATCCGCAGAAAGTCTACGACAGCAAGAAGGGCCTCGGTTACTGAGCCCTATCGTGCGCCACTGTGGCGGGCGAGCATGATCCGGAAAAGTGTGTAGCGGTTTTCCGACCAGATCATGCTCAAACTAGACGCTCCGGTGGCGCACCCCCGTTCGAAACTGCTAAGCGTGGTGAATTGGCTGGACGTCCGCAATCCCACAAGCGGACGCCGGCGGGAGTGACGTCGCAATGGAGACCGGCCCGGATTCTGCCCCTTGTCTGCTCGAGGTGCGTGGGATCAGCAAGAGTTTTGGTGCTGTGCGCGCGTTGCAGGACGTCGATTTCACGCTCCGCGCAGGCGAGATCCATGCCCTGCTCGGCGAGAACGGCGCCGGCAAGTCTACGCTGATCAAAGTGATCACCGGCGTATTCCCGCGCGATGCGGGTATCGTTCGGCTCGGCGGCGTCGAGGTTGCGCCGCGATCGTCGAAGGCGGCGCTCGAGGCAGGTATTGCCACCGTCTATCAGGAAGTAAACTTGTTGCCCAATCTGTCGGTGGCGCAGAATCTGTTTCTCGATCGGCAGCCGATGCGCTTCGGCATCGTCCGCGAAGGCGAAATGCGCCGGCGAGCAAAGGCGTTGCTTGCCGAATTCGGCCTCGACATCGATGTGGCGGCGCCTCTCGGCAGCTACTCCGTCGCGATCCAGCACGTCACTGCGATCGCCCGCGCCGTCGATTTGTCAGCGCGCGTTCTCATTCTCGACGAGCCGACTGCGAGTCTCGATCGTCATGAGGTCGACATTCTCTTCAAGATCATGCGCCAGCTTGCCGGCCGCGGCATCGGCATCGTCTTCGTCAGCCACTTCCTCGACCAGGTCTACGAGATCTCCGACCGCATAACCGTCCTGCGCAATGGCCGCCTGGTCGGCGAGCGCGAGACCGCATCACTGCCACGGCTCGACCTGATCCGCATGATGCTCGGCCGCGAGCTTGCCGAGACCACCAGCGTACGCGCGGCTGCGAGGGAGCATCAGGCGCGCGAGATCTGCGCGAGCTTCGAGAACTACGGGAAGGCTGGTCACGTCGCGCCATTCAATCTGGAGCTGCGCCATGGCGAGGTCGTGGGTCTCGCCGGCCTCCTGGGCTCGGGGAGGACCGAGACGGCGCGGCTGGTGTTCGGCGCTGAGCGTTCCGATCAGGGCCAGGCGAAAGTGGAAGGTGCCCCCGTCCGGCTGCAAACTCCGCGCGACGGCGTCCGCCACGGTTTTGGCTATTGCCCGGAGGAGCGCAAGACCGAAGGCATCGTCGCCGAGCTCACGGTGCGCGAGAACATCGTGCTCGCGCTCCAGGCCAAGCGCGGCCTCTATTTGCCGCTGTCGCGCCGCGAGCAGGATGAGATCGCCGCGCGCTTCGTAAAACTGCTGGACATTCGTCCGCCAGATCCCGAGCGTCCGGTCGGCCTGTTGTCAGGCGGTAATCAGCAAAAGGTGCTGCTGGCGCGCTGGCTCGCGACCTCGCCGCGGCTCCTTGTGCTGGACGAGCCGACCCGCGGCATCGATGTCGGCGCGCATGCCGAGATCATCCGCCTGATCCGCGAGCTCTGCGACGACGGGCTGGCGCTGCTCGTGATCTCCTCCGAGCTCGACGAGATCGTCACCTATTCGGATCGCGTCGTCGTGCTGCGCGATCGCGCCCATGTCGAGGAGCTGCAGGGCGAGGCGATCGACGTCTCCAATATCTTGGCGGCGATCGCCGCCGATGGCAGTGCCGTGGCGCAGGAGGGCAGGCCATGACCGCTCTTCTGCCGCGCCGGGGCCTTGCCCAGATCTTTGCGCTGATCGTCATCCTGGCGGTCGACCGCGCAGTCTCGCCGCAATTCTTCGATCTGCGCTTGCAGGACGGGCGGCTGTTCGGCAGCCTGATCGACGTGCTCAACCGCGGCACGCCGGTGGCGCTGCTCTCGCTCGGCATGGTGCTGGTGATCGCGACACGCGGCATCGATCTTTCGGTTGGCGCGGTCATGGCGATCTCCGGCGCGATCGCAGCGAGCTTCGCCGACAGTCATGGCTTGCCGGTAGTGCTCGCGGCTGCGCTCGGTGCGGGACTCGTCTGCGGCCTCTGGAATGGCTTCCTCGTCAGCATCCTCGGCATGCAGCCAATCGTCGCGACGCTGATCCTGATGGTTGCCGGCCGCGGCATCGCCCAGCTTATCACCGAGGGCCGCATCGTGACCTTCACCTCGCCCGATCTGGTCTGGCTCGGCAACGGCGCCATCCTCGGCGTTCCCGTGCCGGTCGTGATTGCCCTGGGGATGCTGATCCTCACCGGCGCCGTGGTGCGCGGCTCCGCACTCGGGCTCCTGATCGAGGCGACCGGCGGCAATGCGCGCGCGAGCGAGCTTGCCGGTGTCGGCACCCGCGCCATGATTTTGGCCGTCTATGTCTGGTGCGGCGTGTGCGCGGCGCTCGCCGGCGTGATCGCCGCAGCCGACATCATGGGGGCTGATGCCAACAATGCCGGTCTTTGGCTCGAGCTCGATGCAATCCTGGCCGTCGTGATCGGCGGAACCTCGCTGTTCGGCGGCCGCTTCAGCCTCTTGCTCGCCGTGCTCGGCGCGCTCATCATCCAGACGATGAACACGGGCATTCTCTTGTCGGGCTATCCCCCGGAATTCAACCTCCTGGTCAAGGCCGTGGTCGTGCTGGCGGTGCTGCTGTTGCAATCGCCGAAGCTGACCGGTATGGCCGGCATCATGGCGCGTATCCGAGGGACGAAAGCATGAAAGGCCTGTCGCCCGTCCTCATCACGGCCATCGTGCTCGTCGCGGGCTTTGTGCTTTGCGCGCTGCAATTTCCCAACATTGCCTCGACCCGCGTGGTCTGCAATCTCCTGACCGACAACGCCTTCCTCGGTATCGTTGCGACCGGCATGACCTTCGTGATCATCTCGGGCGGCATCGACCTGTCGGTCGGCTCGGTGATCGGCTTTACCACCGTGTTCGTCGCGCTTGCAATCGAGCGCTGGGGCATGCCGCCGCTGGTCGCCTTCGTGGCGATCCTGGCGCTGTCCGCGGCCTTCGGCGCGGCGATGGGCGCCGTCATCCATCTGTTCGACCTCCCGCCGTTCATCGTCACGCTGGCCGGTATGTTCCTCGCGCGTGGCGCGAGCTTCCTGCTCTCGACGGAATCGGTGCCGATCACCGCGCCGATCTATTCGACGGTCTCGGACTTTGCGCTGCGACTACCAGGGGGCGGCCGATTGACGGCGGTTGCGATCATCATGCTGGTCATCGTGATCGGCGGAGCGTTGCTGCTGCAGCTCACCCGCTTCGGCGCCAATGTCTATGCGCTTGGCGGCAGCCGGATCACGGCGAGCCTGATGGGTGTTGCCGTCGGCAAAATGACTGTTTGCATCTACATGCTTTCGAGCCTGCTTGCAGGCATCGCCGGCATCGTCTTCTCCTTCTACACCGGCGCCGGCTATTCGCTCTCGGCCGTCGGCGTCGAACTCGATACCATCGCGGCGGTGGTGATCGGCGGCGCGCTGCTCACGGGCGGGCAGGGCTCGGTGGTCGGAACGTTCCTCGGTGTCCTCATTCAGGGTCTGATCCAGACCTACATCAATTTCGACGGGACGCTGTCGAGCTGGTGGACCAAGATCGCGACCGGGGTTTTGCTGTTCGCCTTCATCGCCTTGCAGCAGGTCATGATCGCGATCGCGCGCCGGCCAGCCGTGAGATCCGCGGGAGCCACGTCATGACCTCGCGCATCGTCGTCATCCCGACGCGGCGGGCCCATTCCAACCACGCGGAAGTGTCCCGCTCGATCGGAATCGACATCATCGCGGGTCGCTATGCCGAAGGCACGCGGCTGCCTGGTGATGCCGAGCTGACCTCGATGTTCGGCGTCTCACGGCCGGTGTTGCGCGAGAGCGTGAAGACCCTCGTGGCAAAAGGTCTGCTCACCACCAAGGCGCGGGTTGGCACAGTCGTGCGCGAGCGCGGCGCCTGGAACATGTTCGATGCCGACGTGCTGGCCTGGCATCTCGACGCCGGCATCGACAAGCGCTTCCTCAACGACCTCGCCGAGATCCGTCTTGCGGTCGAGCCACGCGCGGCGATGCTCGCGGCCGCGCGGCGCTCGGAGGAGGACCTCGCCGAGCTCAAGCGCAGCATGGACCGCATGCGGCGGGAGGCCTCGGATTCCGCCGCCTTCGCCGACGCGGACCTCGCCTTGCACGTTGCCGTGGCGCGGGCATCGGGCAATCTGTTCATGCGCTCGATCGGCCATGTCATCGAAGCCGCCTTGCGCGCGTCCTTCCTGCTCAGCGCGCCGGTCGAGGTCGAGGATCGCGACACGGTGCTGCTCTGGCACCAGAAGATTGTTGATTCGATCGCGGCGGGCGACGTCGAGGCCGCCTCGGCCGCCATGGTCTTCGTCATCCACAATGGCATGAGCCGCCATGAAGGCACGGTGATCGAGACGGCGCCGGCCGAGGTGGCGCCCTCGGCTCAATCTGGAGAATAAGCGTGACGGAACTTCGCATCGCCATCGTTGGCTTCGGCAAGATCGCGCGCGACCAGCACGTCGCCGCGATCGCGGCAACGCCGGGCGCAACCCTTGCCGCCATCGCAAGCCGCAATGCTTCGCTGCCGGACCTGCCGCATTTCGCCAGCATCGAGGAGCTGCTCGCAAAGGGGCCGCCGATCGATGCGGTATCGCTGTGCACGCCGCCGCAAGTGCGGCGTGTGCAGGCCGTCGCGGCGCTTGCCGCCGGCAAGCATGTGATGCTGGAGAAGCCGCCGGGCCTCAGCCTCGGTGAGCTCGACCCGCTGGTCGCGATGGCGATGGGCGCGAAACGGACGCTGTTTGCGACCTGGCATTCGCGCTTTGCCCCCGCCGTCGAGCCGGCGCGGCAATGGCTCGCCGCGCGCAGCATCAAGTCCGTGCACATAAGCTGGAAGGAAGACGTCCGCGTCTGGCATCCGGGGCAGGGTTGGATCTGGGAGCCGGGCGGGCTCGGCGTGTTCGATCCCGGTATCAATGCGCTGTCGATCCTGACCCGCATCCTGCCGCGTCAGGTGTTCGTGACGGCGGCGGAGTTGTCCTTCCCCGCCAATCGCGAGGCGCCGATTGCGGCGAATCTGACACTCTCCGACGCAGGCGGTCTGCCGATCACGGCCGAATTCGACTTCCGACAGACCGGCCCGCAGAGCTGGGACATCGTGGCCGAGACCGATCAGGGCCGGATGATGCTTTCGGGCGGCGGCGCCCGCATGGCCGTCGATGGCAAAGTGCTTGCGGAAGAGCCGGAAGCCGAATATCGCGGGCTCTACCGGCGTTTCGTCGAGCTTGCGGCGACGGGCGAGAGCGATGTCGACCTGACGCCGTTCCGTCTCGTCGCCGACGCCTTCATGCTTGGCAAGCGCAACGTCGTCGAACTGTTCGTGGAATGATCATGGCAGGCAGCAGCATCACAAGGGGCGTCTTCGGAACTCTGCCGGATGGCCGCGCCGTCGAGCGCGTGATGCTGCGCGGGCAGGGCGGTTTCGAAGCACGCATCATCACCCATGGTGCGGTGATCCAGGCGCTGATCGCCCCCGATGCCAAGGGCGCGACCGACGACGTCGTGCTCGGCCATGACGATTTTGCGGGCTATCTCGCCGAGCGGAAGTTCTTCGGCGCGACCGTCGGGCGCTATGCCAACCGTATCGCGGACGCGCGCTTCGTGCTCGATGGCGAGACGGTGCAGCTCGCCGCCAACAACGGCCCGAACGCGCTGCATGGCGGTCTGGACGGCTTTGATCGCAAGCTCTGGCAGATCGCCGATCTCGCTGACGGCGCGGAGCCCGTGGTCACGCTCACTCATACAAGCGAGCACGGCGAAGAGGGCTACCCGGGCCGGCTCGACGTTCGTCTCACCTATCGGGTGACCGGTCCTGCCGAACTGTCGGTCGGCATGGAGGCGCGGAGCGACCGCCCGACGATCGTCAATCTCACCAACCACAGCTTCTTCAATCTGGAAGGAGCGACGTCGGGAACGCCGATCCTCGATCACAAGCTCATGGTCGCCGCCGATCATTTCCTGGCGATCGATCCAACTGCGATCCCGCTGGCCGGGCCGCCGCACGCAGTTGCCGGAACGCCGTTCGACTTCCGTGAGGCCACTGCGATTGGTGCGCGGATCCGGCAGAATGACCAGCAGTTGCGCAACGGCAGGGGCTATGACCACACGTTCTGCCTTCCGCGTGACGGCAGCTTGCGTCTCGCCGCGCGCGTGGAGGCGCCGCGCTCGGGGCGCATCATGGAGCTGTTCACGGATCAGCCGGGCTTGCAGGTTTATTCCGGCAACTACCTCGACGGCTCGGTGGCGGGCAAGGGCGGCCGGCTGTACCGACAGTCCGACGCGCTGTGCCTCGAACCGCACATCTGGCCCGATTCGCCGAACCGACCGGATTTCCCGAGCCCGCGTCTTGCGCCCGGCAGCGTTTACAAGCACCACACCGTGTATCGTTTTGGGGTGAGCTCACCATGACCGAGCAGGTGCCGACCTCTGTTCTCTGCGCCGAGCATTGCCATCTCGGCGAGGGCCCGACCTATGACGTCACCACCGATACCGCCTGGTGGTTCGACATCCGCGAAGGCCGCCTTTATGAGGCCGCTCTCGCTGGTCGCAATATTCGCGTCCATGCACTCGGCCGGATGGCAAGCGCGCTCGGCCGCATCGATGCGGAGCGGCAGCTCATCGTGGCCGAGGATGGCCTCTACATCCGCAAGCTCGCTGATGGCGCGATGACGCTCTATCGCCCGCTGGAGGCCGACAACCCGGGCACGCGGTCGAACGACGCACGCGTGCATCAATCCGGCACGTTCTGGATCGGCACCATGGGCCGCAAGGCGGAAGCGGGCGCCGGCGCGATCTACGCGCTCCATCGCGGCAAGATCTCGACGTTGTTTCCCGGCATCAGCATTCCGAACTCGATCTGCTTCTCACCGAACGGCACGATCGGATACTTCGCCGACACCGCGCGTCACGTGCTCTATCGCGTTCCGCTCAATCCGGCGACGGGGTTGCCGCGCGGCGAGCCGGAGGTGCTGCTGCGTCACACCGGCGTCGGCGGTCTCGATGGCTCGGTGGTCGATGCCGACGGGTTGATCTGGAATGCGCGCTGGGGCGGGGCCTGCGTCGACGTCTATAGTCCCGAAGGCGAGCGCTTGCGCTCGCTGGTGGTGCCGGCGCGGCAGTCGAGTTGTCCCGCCTTCATCGGGCCGGATCTGTCTCGCCTTCTTGTCACCTCGGCGTGGCAGGATATGGATGCGGCGGCACGCGCCGCCGATCCTCAGGCTGGTTGCACCTTCATCCTCGAGGCTGCCGCGCGCGGTCGCGCGGAGCCCGACGTCAAGCTCGAATAGGAGATCCAAAGCCCCACAACACACCGAGTTCTGACTACAACGACGAACGTTCTTACACCCAAGGGAGTGAACCATGCTGAAACTGAAGACGACCGTACTTGCGCTCGCATTTGCGAGCGCCGCCGCGATGGCCTCATCGGCCCCGGCATTGGCCCAGGACAAGCCGACCGTCGGCATCGCCATGCCGACAAAGTCGTCGGCCCGCTGGATCGATGACGGCAACAACATGGTCAAGGTGCTGAAAGAGCGCGGCTACAACACCGATCTGCAATATGCCGAGGACGACATTCCGAACCAGCTCTCGCAGGTCGAGAACATGGTGACGAAGGGCGCCAAGGCGCTGGTGATCGCGGCGATCGACGGCACCACGCTGTCGGACGTGCTCAAGCAGGCCAAGGCCAAGGGCATCACCGTTATCGCTTATGACCGCCTGATCCGCGGCACGCCGAACGTCGACTACTACGCGACCTTCGACAACTTCCAGGTCGGCGTGCTCCAGGCGGAATCGATCGTGCAGGGACTCGGTCTGAAGGATGGCAAGGGTCCGTTCAACATCGAGTTGTTCGGCGGCTCGCCCGACGACAACAACGCCTACTTCTTCTACAACGGCGCGATGTCGGTGCTGCAGCCTTACATCGACAGCAAGAAGCTCGTCGTCGTGTCCGGCCAGATGGGCATGGACAAGGTCGCGACCTTGCGCTGGGACGGCGCCACCGCGCAGGCCCGCATGGACAACCTGCTCAGTGCCTACTACGGCAACAAGAAGGTCAATGCCGTGTTGTCGCCGTATGACGGCCTCTCGATCGGCATCATCTCGTCACTGAAGGGCGTGGGCTACGGCAGTGCCGACCAGCCGATGCCGATCATCAGCGGCCAGGATGCCGAAGTGCCCTCGATCAAGGCGATGCTGCGCGGCGACCAGTATTCGACCATCTTCAAGGACACCCGCGACCTCGCCAAGGTGACCGCTGATATGGTCGACGCAGCGCTGGCCGGCAAGCAGGTCACGGTGAACGACACCAAGACCTACGAGAACGGCGCCAAGACCGTGCCCTCCTACCTGCTCAAGCCCGTCGTGGTCTACAAGGACAATTGGGAGAAAGTTCTGGTTGACAGCGGCTACTACAAGAAGTCGCAATTCCAGTAACGTGCTGCCTACTCCCTCTCCCCGCTTGCGGGGAGAGGGTTGGGGTGAGGGGGAGTCTCCACGAGGGTGGGATAGATGGTGTCGTGGAGACTCCCCCTCACCCGAAATCCGCGCTAAGCGCGCATTTCGATCTCTCCCCGCGTCCGCCATTGCTGAAGCTTTGGCGGATAGGCACGGGGAGAAGTGAACTAAAGACGGGACACGAAGCCATGACGGCAATGTTGGAAATGCGCGGCGTCAGCAAGAGCTTTGCGGGCGTGCAGGCGCTGCGTGACGTCAATTTCTCGGTCGAGCCCGGGCAGATTCATGCCCTGGTCGGCGAGAACGGCGCCGGAAAATCCACACTGATGAAGGTGTTGAGTGGGGTCTATCCCCACGGCAGCTACGAGGGAACCATCGTCTTCGAGGGCGAGGAACGCCGCTTCCGCGACATCAATGATTCCGAGGCGCTCGGCATCATCATTATCCACCAGGAGCTGGCGCTGATCCCATTGATGTCGATTGCGGAGAATATCTTTCTTTCGCATCCGCCGTCACAACTTGGCGTCATCGACCGCGACGAGGTCTACCGCCGGACCCGGGAACTCCTGGCCCAGGTCGGCCTGAAGGAGTCGCCGGACACGCTGATCACCGATCTCGGCGTCGGCAAACAGCAGCTCGTCGAGATCGCCAAGGCGCTCTCTAAGCGCGTGCGGATGCTGATCCTGGACGAGCCGACCGCCAGCTTGAACGAGGCCGACAGCGCTGCGCTGCTCGAGCGCCTGATGCAATTTCGCGAGCAGGGCATCGGCTCGGTCCTGATCTCCCACAAGCTGAACGAAGTCGCCAAGGTTGCCGACCACATCACGGTGCTGCGCGACGGACGCACGGTGGATGGCATCGACTGCCGGACCGAGCAGGTCCAGGAGGACCGCATCATCCGCAGCATGGTCAACCGCGATCTCGCCCACCGCTTCCCCGAGCGCAGCGCCAAGATCGGGGAGCCCGTCCTCAAGGTTGAGAACTGGTCGGTTTATCACCCGATCCATCCTGAGCGACAGGTCATCAAGAACGTCAATTTCGGTGTGCGGCGCGGCGAGGTCGTCGGGATCGCCGGGCTGATGGGGGCAGGGCGCACCGAATTCGCCATGAGCCTGTTCGGCCGCTCCTGGGGCACCAACATCACCGGCCGCATTCGCCTCGAGGGCAACGAGATCGTTCTGCCGAGCGTGGCGGCGGCGATCGATGCCGGCCTTGCCTATGTCACCGAGGACCGCAAGCAGCTCGGGTTGATCCTGGCCGACGACGTCCGCAAGAATATTACGCTGGCCAGCCTCGACCAAGTTGCCCCCGGCAAGGTGATCGACGACATTGCCGAGCTGAAGGTGGCAAGCGACTACCGTAACCGGATGCGTATCCGCTGCTCCGACGTCTACCAGGAGACCGGCCAGCTCTCGGGTGGCAACCAGCAAAAGGTCGTGCTGTCGAAATGGCTGATGACCGACCCCAAGGTTTTGATCCTGGACGAGCCGACGAGGGGTATCGACGTCGGTGCGAAATATGAGATTTACTGTATCATCAACGAGCTGGCGGAGGCCGGCCGGGGCGTCGTGGTGATCTCCTCGGAGATGCCGGAGCTGCTCGGCATCTGCGACCGCATCTGCGTCATGAACGACGGCGCTTTCGTCGGTGAGTTTGCGGGCCATGAGGCGACGCAGGAGAAGATCATGCGCGCCATCATGCGCAATGAGAGAAGCAATGGAAACGGCGTGCCTGAGGCCGCGGAGATGGGAGGAATGCAGCCATGACCGACAAGACGGTTTCGCTGCCTGAGGAGCGCCGGCACGCGGGCTTCATCAAGAATAATTTGCGCAACTACGGCATGCTGATGTCGCTGGTCGCGATCATGCTGTTCTTCCAGATCATGACCGGCGGCACGTTGCTACAGCCGCTCAATCTCACCAATCTGGTGCTGCAGAACAGCTACATCGTCATCATGGCGCTGGGCATGTTGCTCGTGATCGTGACCGGACATATCGATCTGTCGGTCGGCTCGGTTGCAGGGTTCGTCGGCGCCGTGGCCGCGCTGCTGATGGTGAGCTACAAGGTCGACTACACCGTTGCCTTCATCGCTTGCCTGCTGTTGGGCGCGGCGATCGGTGCCGCGCAGGGCTATTGGGTCGCCTATTTCGGTATCCCGTCCTTCATCGTGACGCTGGCCGGCATGCTCGTTTTCAAGGGCCTGGCGCTTGCGGTGTTGCAGGGCCAGTCGCTCGGGCCGTTTCCGTCGACGTTCCAGAAGTTGTCCTCGGGCTTCATTCCGGAAATGCTGCCTGAGGCCGGCACGCTGCACCCGACCTCGATGCTGATCGGCGCGGTGCTGGCCCTCGGACTGGTCTATGCCAGCGCCAAGAGCCGTTCGCGCGAGCAATCGCACGGCATCGAGGTCGAGCCTTACGCGTTCTTCCTGGGCAAGAGCGTCGTGCTGGCCTGCGCGGTGCTCTATTTCACCTACCTGATCGCGACCTATCGCGGACTGCCGAACGTGCTGGTGATCATGAGCGCCTTGATCGCGCTCTATGGCTTCGTCACCCGGCGCACCGTGATCGGACGGCAGATCTATGCGGTTGGTGGCAATGCCAAGGCGGCCAAGCTTTCGGGCATCAAGACCGAGCGGCTGACCTTCTTCACCTTCGTCAACATGGGCGTGCTGGCCGCACTCGCCGGCCTCGTCTTCGCCGCGCGGCTCAACACCGCAACGCCGAAAGCGGGCCTTGGCTTTGAGCTCGACGTCATCGCCGCCTGCTTCATCGGCGGCGCTTCGGCCTATGGTGGCGTGGGCCGCGTCGGCGGTGCCGTGGTCGGCGCCATGATCATGGGCGTGATGAACAACGGCATGTCCATCCTCGGCATCGGCATCGATTACCAGCAGGTCATCAAGGGCCTGGTGCTGCTCGGTGCGGTCTGCATCGACGTGTACAATCAGCGGCGGTAGCCAATTCGACGGTGCCGCAGGGTGGGAAAGGCGCGCAAGCGCCGTGCCCACCGTCTTCTCTTTACGTCGCGCAGAAGTGGTGGGCACGCTTCGCTTTTGCCCACCCTGCATCTTCGTCTATTCTGCGCAATGTCGTGGACACGCCAACGGGCACGCGTTCGCGCGACCTGATTGCTATGTTGGGCTGATCCGATAGAGAACGTGCTTTATTTTCTCTCTCGCGAAGCGGCTCTGGGTTCAGCACCCACTTCGTCGAAGGCGATACTGGAGCATTCCCGGAATGGCGCAAAGGCAGCTTGCGGCGCCGACAATTCCTGGCAATACATCCGATCGATCTTCTGCTGCATGAGCGCATAGCAGTCGCATGCCGCCCTCTCCAGCCGCGCCCGGTGGATCTCCACGAAGCCGCGTCGGTCGGACGGGATGGCGCCCGCAGCGCGGAGCTTGCTCATCGTCAGAGTGACGGTCGTCCGCCGCACCCCGAGCAATTGCGCAAGCGCCTCCTGCGTCACGGGAAGAAGATCATCGGGAACGCGGTCGTGCAGTTGCAGTAGCCACCGCGCCATGCGGCCGTCCACTCGGTGCAGCGCGTTGCAGGCGGCTACGTGCTGGAGCTGCAACAGCAGCGCGCGGGCGTGGACCTGCACGACATGTCTGATGGCTGCGCTGCGCGCGCAGGCAGCCCGGAACTTCGCGGCTGATATCAGCGAGGCCGTGCCCGCCAGGCGTGCAGTCGCCGTGACGGATGAATGTGAGGGACCGAGTACGGAGAACGAGGCCAAAGCACCTTCCCGTCCCATCAACGTGGTTGCGACCGTTTGCCCGTCGGGCATATCGAGCATGAAGGCGATCGCGCCGCTGTGGGGAAAATAAACCGGGTCGAGTTCATCGCCCGTCCGCACCAGAACGGCATCGGCTTCGAAGGAGACTTTCTGGAAGTGGGGCGTAAGCAAGCCCAAATCCTCGGGCGGCAACGCCGCCAGAAGCCGATTCCCAATGCCGGTGCGGTGAACGGTCACGATGCCTCTTGGTGAACGAGCAACCCAGGAACGACGCTGGCTAGCATCCACGAAAGTGAGGTCGAGTCAACGCAGCGCGCGCCGGCATGGGTGGTTTCGCGTGAGCGGCAGCCCCGAAGCGGACCACACGGAGTGGTCGAGGCAAAGGCAATCAAAAACGCAGTATACAAGGTTTCGATTCCATAAAATCCGATTATTCGAAATTGAAATGCCGAACGCTATTCATCCAAACAGAGCCATTGCTCGAGATCAAGCACGGGTAATTGCGGGGCTGTGCGGTTTTCGCCGAGCAAACGCCAGCTTGAGCACTTTGCCCGCTCGCCACTTTTCAGCCTGGCGACTGCCGACGCGGTGATCGACCGGTGTTGGTTTGGCGACTGCCCTGGCCGGCATATCAGGCCGATTTCGCTCTCCAATGTCCGTCATGCCACCGCGTCCAAAGCTGGATGAGGAACCGACGTTCTACTGCGTCAGGAACAGCACCACCGCGATCGCGACCGATAGACAGACCGCAGATGCGGTCGCCGCCGTCGACAGCACGCCCATCCGCCGGAGCGCCGCCGCGAACAGGATAATGATAGGGGTTGCGGTCATCAGACCAAGTTGCGCCTCGCTCATGTTGGCCTTCGCGAAAATGATGAAACCTCGACGGTCACTCTACCGACCGCCGCCATCACGGAGGTTGCGACGGCGCAAACAGCGCGAAGGCTGACTGCGGTTTGTCCGCCGACAAATTACGACGCGCCGATGCGCGATATTGCTTGCCGGCGTCGCGCTTTGCGGAGATCAGATGTCGGCAGCGGACTACGAGCAGCAGGGAAGTGGCTGGGGAATCCTCGAGGATCTGCCCGGTGATCCCATGATCTGGGTGTTGATCTTCAGCGAGCTCGCTGCCTTCGGGCTGTTCCTGGGCGCCTTCGCAATCGCCCGGCTCGTGCAGCCGGCGCTGTTCGCCTCCGGGCAGGCGGCGCTCGATTCGGGGCTTGCCGGCATGAACACCCTGGTCCTGGTGAGCAGCGGCTGGGCAGCCGCGCGCGGTACGCTTGCGGCGCGGAACGGGGCGAGGCGGACGGCGCGCCGTTGGCTGCTCGGTGCCATGGCGCTTGGCGGAGTCTTCATTGCGATCAAGCTAATGGAGTATGCGAAGGAGATCGGACGCGGCATCGGTCTCGAAACCAGCCCATTCTTCACGCTGTATTTCCTCCTGACCGGTTTTCACCTTCTGCATGTTGGCCTCGGCATCGTGATCCTCGCGGTGGTCTGCCGGCGTGCCGAAGTTGTGAGCGTCGAGACAGGAGCCGCATTCTGGCACATGGTCGACCTGGTCTGGATCGTCATGTTCCCGATCGTCTATCTGGTGCGGTGATGAATCGTCTCGACGTGACTCGGCTCGACGTGACTTGGGCCGTGCTGATCGGGCTTACGATCGCAACCGTCCTGGTGCCCTGGCTCGTGCCGGGCGCGCTCTTCGCCAACGCCGTGGTGCTCGTCCTGGCCGCAGTCAAGGGCCACCGGATCGTGCTCGACTATCTCGACTTGCGCGCGGCGCCGGCGCCGTGGCGCGGCCTGGTCAGCACCTGGATCGCCATCCTCGTGCTGTTTGCCTGGCTCGCTTCCGCAGCCGTCGCCCTGATCTGATCGTCGCGCTCATTGCGCCGCAACAAAGAGCCGCGGTGCCCAATCGGCAAAATATCGTCACCCGCATTTCTCGACAGGACTCAACTCGGAAAGGATTGGCAATGGCTGAACGCCTGACCAAGTCGGCCGCTCGAAACGTCTTCTACGGCGGATCGGCCTTTTTCTTCGCCATCTTCATTGGGCTGACGGCGCACAGCCACTACTACATGGTCACAAGCTCGACCGATGCCGCCACGCTGACGTCGTCAGTCGCCCGCGGCAAGCACGTCTGGGAGAAGAATTCCTGCATCAACTGCCACACCCTTTTGGGCGAGGGCGCCTATTTCGCCCCCGAGGTTGGCAATGTCTGGGATCGGTGGGGCGGCAAGGAGGACCCGGCCGGCGCGCGCGAGACGCTGAAGGCCTGGATGCAGGCGCAGCCGTCCGGTGCGCCTGGCCGCCGGCAGATGCCGCAGTTCAACCTCACCGACCAGGAGCTCAACGATCTCGCCGACTTCCTGCAATGGACCAGCACGATCAAGCGCCAGGATTGGCCGCCGAACAAGGCGGGCTGAGCGCCGCGACAACATTCCAAATGAGAGCACATCGATGAAATATCAGACCCAGAAAGTCGCGATGCTGTATTTCTACGGCGCGCTGACACTATTCCTCGCCCAGGTCGCGTTCGGCGTCCTTGCCGGGACCATCTATGTCCTGCCCAACACCTTGTCCGTCATCCTGCCGTTCAACATCGTCAGGATGATCCACACCAACGCGCTGATCGTGTGGTCGCTGATCGGTTTCATGGGCGCGACCTACTTCCTGCTGCCCGAGGAAACCGAGACCGAGCTGTTCAGCCCGCTGCTGGCAAAGATCCAGTTCTGGATGTTCTTCGGCGCGGCGGGTGTGGCCGTCGTCGGCTATCTCTTTCACTATCACGAAGGCCGCGAATTCCTCGAGCAACCCTTCATCATCAAGGTCGGCATCGTCGTCGTCTGCCTGATGTTCCTGTTCAACGTGACGATGACGGCGCTCAAGGGACGCAAGACGACGGTTACCAACATTCTGCTGTTCGGCCTGTGGGGCGTTGCGATCTTCTTCCTGTTCGCCTTCTACAACCCGGCCAATCTCGCGGTCGACAAGATGTACTGGTGGTACATCGTGCACCTCTGGGTCGAAGGCGTGTGGGAGCTGATCATGGCCTCCGTGCTCGCCTTCCTGATGATCAAGCTCAACGGCATCGACCGCGAGGTGGTCGAGAAATGGCTCTACGTCATCATCGGCCTGGCCCTGTTCTCGGGTATCTTGGGCACCGGCCACCATTTCTACTGGATCGGCGCGCCCGGCTACTGGCAATGGATCGGCTCGCTGTTCTCCACGCTGGAAGTCGCGCCCTTCTTCACCATGGTGATCTTCACCGTGCAGATGACATGGAAAGCCGGCCGCAAGCATCCGAACCGCGCTGCGCTGTTGTGGTCGGTCGGCTGCTCGGTGATGGCGTTCCTGGGGGCCGGCGTCTGGGGCTTCCTGCACACGCTGTCCTCGGTGAACTACTACACCCACGGCACCCAGGTGACCGCAGCGCACGGGCATCTCGCCTTCTTCGGCGCCTATGTGATGCTGAATCTTGCGGTGATGGCCTATGCGATCCCGCAGCTCAGGGAGCGTGCGCCTTACAACCAATGGCTCAGCATGGCGAGCTTCTGGATCATGTGCACGGCGATGATGGTGATGACCTTCGCACTGACCTTTGCCGGCGTGATCCAGGTTCACCTCCAGCGCGTGCTCGGCCAGAGCTACATGGACGTGCAGGACCAGATCGCGGTGTTCTATTGGGTCCGGCTTGGCTCCGGCGCGTTCGTGGCGATCTCCGCGCTGATGTTCGTGTGGGCGGTGCTGGTGCCTCGCCGCGAGAAGCAGGCGGTCATCCCCGGCGCGCTGCAACCCGCCGAATAGGCGCGACGGCGGCCGCGCAAGTCGCGGCCGCTCGTCAAAGTGAACTCGGAGAGAGACCATGAAACCTGCACTCCATGCCGTGACGGCGCCGGCGCCCGAGCTTCCGGCCTATGTTCCGAGCGGCAATGAATGCGCGCTGTTCGAGCACGCCTGGCGTCATCGCCTGCCGGTTCTGCTGAAGGGACCGACCGGCTGCGGAAAGACGCGCTTTGTCACCCATATGGCGGCGCGGCTGGGTTTGCCGCTTCATACCGTCGCCTGTCACGACGATCTCACCGCCGCCGATCTCACCGGCCGCTATCTTCTCAGGGGCGGTGACACCGTGTGGACCGACGGTCCGCTGACCCGAGCGGTGCGGGAAGGCGGCATCTGCTATCTCGACGAGGTGGTGGAAGCGCGCAAGGACGTCACCGTCGTCCTGCATCCGCTTACCGATGACCGCCGCATCCTTCCGCTCGAGCGCACCGGCGAAGAGCTTGTCGCGCCCGCGAGCTTCATGCTGGTGGTCTCCTACAACCCCGGCTACCAGACCCTCTTGAAAGCGCTGAAGCCGTCGACGCGGCAGCGCTTCGTCGCCATCGAGTTCGGCTTTCTGCCGGCGGAGCAGGAGATCGCGGTGGTTTCCGTCGAAAGCGGGCTTGCGCCCGACCGTGTGCGGCCGCTGGTTCAGCTCGCGGCTCGGCTGCGGGCTCTCAGAGGACACGACCTGGAGGAGGGCGTCTCGACCCGGCTGGTCGTCTATTGTGCGACTTTGATTGCGGCCGGGGCCTCGATCGCCGATGCCGTGCTGGCGGGCATGATCGAGCCGCTCACCGACGATGCCGATGTCAAGGCCGCGCTGCTCGACGTTGCGCGTGCCGTGATCGCGTGAGGGGAAGCCGATGCTCGACTTTCTCGAGCTGGAAGAGACGGTCGGCCGCGCCTGGCATCGCCTGGTCGGCGGCACCGCGAGCTATCCGGTCCATGCCGAGCATGCGGTCTCGCTTGCGGACGTGCGCACGCGGATCGCCGTGATGTTTCGCGCGCTCGGCGGCGAGGCCGGCGTGCAGATCGCAAGCGCCGGCGCCCGCCGGTCCGGGCATCGGCTCGGATGGCGCCAGCGCATCGGGCTCGGTGATGAGCGCCTGGAGCAACCGGGGCGTGACGCCGCAACCATCTTTCTGCCTGACAGCGTCGCGATTTTCGAAGACCGCGCGCTGAATGCGTCGCTCTATCGATGGCTCGCCGCCTGGTTCGCGACCGCGCCGGCCGAAGTGATCGACGAGGTCGATCCGCTGCGGCGCGATCTCTTGATGCTGCGGCGGGCAGGTGAAACGGCGGTGTTGGTGCTCGTGCAGTTTCCCGGACTGGCTGACGACTACGCGCAGCTTGCCGCGGCAACGGCGCTGGCGCGTCCGCGCCGGCCACTGCCGCGCATCGAACAGGAGATGGAAGAGACCGTGCTCGCCTTGCTCGGCGCGCGTCAGCCGCCTTCAGGCAAGCTATGGAAGGCCATGGCCGGCACGGGCGCACTGCCAGCATGGGCGCCACCGGGATATCGCTCCATTTTGCCATGCCCGCTGTGGGGCGATTGCTGGATGCGCGAGCTCTCCTCCGCGGGCGCAAGCGATGACGTGTATGCACAGGGCGCAGACCCGGCACCAGTGGATGATCGCAAGCGCTTCGCCGTCCGCGAGCGCGACGAGGATGCGGACCGCCGCGATCCCTTCGTGCTCAACCGCTTCGAAAAGATCCTCTCGATGGCCGAGATGGTCAACGTCAATCGGCCCGCCGACGACAGCGAGGACGAGGACGCGCAGAAGGCGGCCGACGATCTCGACGAAATTGCACTCGGGCGCCGCAGCGGCCAGCCCGCAACCCGGCTCAAATTCGATCTCGACCTGCCGCCGGAGGCACTCGACGCGTCGCGGCTGAACGCGGACCTCACCTATCCTGAGTGGGATTATCGCAGCGGAACCTATCTGCCCAATCATTGCCGCGTGCTTGCCGCTGCGGCGTCCGAGACCGGCGAGAGCTGGGCGCCGGATGAGACCATGCGCAGCCACATTCGGCAGGTGAGGCGCCGGTTCGAAGTCTTGCGGCCGCGTCACGAATTGATGCGTGCGCAGGCCGACGGACACGATCTCGATCTCGACGCGCTGGTGCGCGCGCGCTGTGATCTTCGCGCCGGCAGCGGCGCGCTTGATCGCATCCATGTTGCGATGCGGCCGCAGGGCCATGATCTCGCCGTCACGCTGCTGGTCGACGTCTCGCTATCGACGGATGCGTGGGTCGATGGTCACCGCGTGCTCGACGTCGAGATGGAGGCGCTTCTGGCGCTCGCGCATGGACTTTCGGCTTGCGGTGATCACCACAGCATCCTGACATTCACCTCGCGTCGTCGCTCCTGGGTACGGCTCGAGACGATCAAGGCGTTCGACGAGCCGATGAGCGGGGCAGTGGAGCGCCGGATCGGGGCGCTGAAGCCCGGCTATTACACCCGCATCGGCGCGGCGGTCCGCCATGCCGCGGCCGGCCTCGCCCGCCAGCCGCAGCGCAAGAAGCTGCTGCTCGTCCTGACCGACGGCAAGCCGAACGACATCGACCACTACGAAGGGCGGTTCGCAATCGAGGACACCCGCAAGTCCGTGCAGGAAGCGCGCCGCCTCGGCATTGCCGCGTTCGGCGTAACGGTCGATGCGACGGCGCAATCCTATTTTCCGACCCTGTTCGGGCGGGGCGGTTACGCGATCGTCGGCAACATCCGCCGGCTGCCTGGGGCACTGCCGGCAATCTACCGGCAGGTAGCGCATTAAGGCCGGGGAAAGCCGCAGCAGGTGCGTCAGTGTTGCTGCCCTGTGGACGCAGGAAATCTCGCGAGGAAACGTTGATCTACCGCAACGCGCGCGTCGATCGCGAGAGCGCATCGTTCCAACGGGCAGGAAACCGTGGAGCCAATCCATGAACCAGATGAGTTTGAGAAAAATTGCAATAGCGACCTCGACCTTCGCGTGCGCGACATTGCTCTCCTTCAGCTGGTCTGAGCAACGCGGCGTCTCGCTGTCGATCGAGAGTGCCCAGGCGCGAGTCGGTCGTCCGTTGACGCCGGTGAGCGTTGCGGGTGTTGCACGCCGGCAAAACCGGCGGGCTGCGTACGGGTATGGTGCAGGAGCTGTCGGCGCCGGTCTCGCAGGCGCTGCGGCAGTCGGCACAGCGGCCGCGGTTGCCGCCACCTCGCCCGGATGGGGCTCACCCGGATGGGGCTATTATGGCAATAGGCCTTACGTCGGTAGCGGGGCTTTGGCCGCCAACGCCTACTATGGCGGCGCGATCCAAACCAGTCCGTTCTACCTGCAAAGGGCCTACCCTGCGAATGGCCCTTGGTATGTCGCTAACGATTGGGCTGGCTACAAGGCGCGCTACGGAATCGTCTGCGATCCAGGCAGCCTGATCAAAGGTGATGACGGCCTGATGCACGTCTGTCAGTAGGCCGTCCGCGAGCGACACGGGGCGGCTCGAGAGCTGCCCCGATCGCACCAGGCTTGACGAACGTCGCGGTGGAAAACTCGCTAGCGCGGCGATGGGAAAAGAGGGCTCCCATGCCAGACCCTGCGGAAGTCATTCAGGCGGCTATTCGCTCCGCGTTTGTCAGTTATCCAAAGGAGGACGATCCCGACTGGAGGAGTCCATCCTGGATCAGGCCAGCGGAATGTTCGCATCTGACGAAGGTGATCATGCACGAGCTGGACACCAGCGGTTTTGCGATCGTGAAGAAGTCGGGCTGAGCACTCAATTGGACGGTACAATGCGCCCGCGTTGCTGACGCAGAGCGATGCAGCGAACGGCTTTCGTCCGCGTCGAGGTCAGTGCGATTCGATGAGAGCAAGGACCGATTGACGCGGAGAGCGATCGATGAAGGAGGCGCGCTGGGCTCTGTGGGCTTCGTCTCTATTCTTCAGATTGATCGGTGACCTCAGCAAGTTTTCGGACAGCGACGTATACTGACATGCCGAGATAATCGCCGGCGTCGCCGACCCACGACCCGGCGAGCGGCACGGCTTGGCCCGGATGTCGGGCGACCGCCACTTGGATAAGGTCGAAGCCGGCGTTGATGTGATTGGTCGGATCATAATTCATCCAGCCAGCCCCGGGTAAAAACACCTGAACCCAGGCGTGGGTCGCCCCCGAACCAATCATCCCCACGTCGCCTCCGTCCAGCGCCGCATCATAGATGTAACCACTAACGAAGCGGGCTGCGAACCCGAGCCGGCGCAACGCCCCAATCATGAGCCAGGCATAGTCGCGGCAGGTTCCTGATTTCGAACGCAAAGTTGCCGTGGGAGCCAAGGTGCCCTCCGTCTCCCGCGATTCGTAGGTGAATGTATCGCGGAACGCGTCGAGCATCCCTTTCAAGACGTCGCTGGTTTGCGCGCGGCCATTGGCGACGAAGTCCCTGGCCCAAGTTACGACTTCAAGGTCGGGATCCCCCGTATGCGGGCGCATGAAGCCGACAAGGTCGGTCCATTCGTCTTGCGTGTATTGCACCGGTACGAGTTCGGCCCTTCGTTCCAAGTGGAATTGCTCAATGCCTTTGGCCCCAAAATGGATGCCTTGAAACTCGAACGTAAAGGTCAATTCCTTGCCGGGCTCGTCGAGTTCGATCTCCGTCAGATTGTTGGAAAGGCCGTCGCTGATCCAGCGGATGCGGGACGAAAGAGTGGTCTTTGCAGACCAGCTTATCAATCGCCCGCGTGCAGCGGGTCTCGGCAGGAACATGGCGCGATGCGTACCGAACGCCACCGGTTTTGCGTAGCTGTAGGTGGTGGTGTGTTTGATCTCGAAGAGAAGGGCCATTGCTCCTCCGAGCCAAATCGTTTGATCACATGTACGTGCCGCGCTCGGCTTTCGCCAGTTACCTTAAGGAAAGCGATCCCGAATGGAGGAGCCCATCCTGGATCGGGCCGTCGGAATGTTCGCATCTGGCCAACATGATCATGCGCGAATTGAACATCAACGGCTTCAACATCGCGAAGAAGCTGGGCCTGCGCGTAGGCTTTACTGCACAATGTACCCAAGGCGTCTGCCGCAAAGCGGCGCCGCGTTTGAGGCGCAGTCCGACTCGTTGAACTGGTCTGCGCGTTCGTGCGAACCGGGCGCGCATGAGTTAAAGATCCACCAGATACGAAAAGGCGACGATCAACCCCACGGTCCCGAGAAGGACGGCAAGGCCCACCCATTTTTCGAAGGCCCGTGAGTGAGTGGAACGTCTGGGTTCGTCGTTGGGCTCGAAAAGCATGAGAAGTCTCCGCTCTCTTGATGCCGTTCGCACTGGGAGCTTTGCCCTAGGATCTGACCATGCCGCAACAACGCAACCAAATGCGGTTAACCGCATCTTGACCTTGATCTGAATCAACGGTCGCGGACGCTGAACTGATGCGATGTTGATCGAGGTCAATCGATGGCAGGCGATCTGGCGCGGCATTTTCGCGCAGATCACCAGTCAGTGGTGCTTACGCAACCGTTTCTGGGCCGCTCATGGAAGATCCCTTTCTCAATTACTTCGCGCTTGGCCTGCTGTTTTTTGTCATCATCGTGCTGGTCTACGGCATCATCGCGATCCATGACATTCCGGCACGCATCGCCAAGGCCCGCCATCACCCGCATGAAGATGCCATCCATGCTGCCGGCTGGATCAGCCTGTTCATGCTGCATTTGCTGTGGCCATTCCTATGGATTTGGGCGATGGCCTACAAACCGGATCGCGGCTGGGGCTTCAGTCACAAGCCGGGCGAGCCATCCTCGCCGGCAGAAGCTGTGGCTGAACTGGATGAGCTGAAGCATCGATTGGCAGCCGTCGAATCCAAACTCGGGCTTCGAGAAGGCGGGGGCCATCCCGCGCTCGTGCCGGAGTCGGTGGTGTCGGCTGTCGAGGAGCAGAGGGTTGCGGATGCAGAAGCCGCTCCTGCAGCAGGCCGGGGCGCTTCGCGATAGCCGACAGTCCCGAATGGGAGGCCACTGATGGAAATATTGCTCACCCTGACGTACGTGGCACTCTGCTATGCCATCTTCAAGCTCTTCAGGATTCCGGTCAATCAATGGACGCTTGCAACAGCAGCCCTCGGCGGCATTTTCGGCCTTTCGCTGCTGTTCATAACGATGGCCTACAACCATCCGTTTTCCACCAATGCGCGCATTTACTTTACCGTCACGCCGGTTTTGGCCGGCATCCGGGGCCGCGTGATCGAAGTGCCGGTGGAGAACAAAAGCAACCAGCATCTGGAAGCCGGCGAGGTTCTCTTCAAGATCGATCCGAAGCCCTACGAATATGCCGTCGCGGAAAAACGGGCGGGGCTCGCTGACGCGGAGGCCAGTGTTGCCGAGCTCAAGGCATCCGTCGACCAGGCGACGGCGTCGGCCGAAAAATCCAGGGCAGAACGGGACCTCGCTCAGACGAACTACGAGCGACAGAAGGAGCTCTTCGACAAGAATGTCGTTGCCCAGGCGACTCTCGACACGGCGACGCGCAACCGTGATGCGGCGAACCAGGCACTGGCGGCTGCCGTTGCCGCGCAAGATCGGGCACGACAGGCCTATGGCGCGACAGTAGACGGTGAACACTCGGCCATCGTCCGTCTACGCAATGAACTTGCCGATGCTGAATATAATCTCAGCGAGACCACCGTGAGGGCGCCCACCAGCGGATTTGTTACCGAGGTCTCGCTACGGCCAGGAATGTATGTCGGCGCGACCGCTGCTCGGCCGGTCATGATTTTCGTCAACGACACCCAGAAAGATCGGGCTTTGGCAGCTGCCTTCCAGCAGAACGCACTGCAGCGTGTCAAGGCCGGCGATGAAGCCGAAGTCTTGTTCAAGGGCATACCTGGCCGGGTCTTCAAGGCGAAGGTTCGCCTCGTGATCGATGCGATCGCGGCCGGGCAGCTTCAAGCCACAGGTGCGCTGCAGGAGATCCGCGGTGTGTTGCCCGGAGACCGGGCCCTGGCGGTCCTCGACATCATCGACGACATGTCCGGCTACCAGGTCCCTCTTGGCTCGGCAGGTGAAGCCGCCATTTACACCGAGCATGTCCACGAGTTGTCCTTACTGCGGAAAATCCTTCTGCGCATGCGAAGCTGGCAGAACTACGCTTTCTTCGAAGCGGAATAAGATGTCTGCTCAGATGAGCACGAGGTCGGTGCGCGAAGACAATTTTTCAAAAATTGCGAGCCTCCGCTGGTGGAGATTGATGCCGATTATTGCGTTAAATGACAGTCAAGGATGAGCATGGGCGCCGTCAAGCTGCCGATCTGGCTCCGTATCGTCGTGGTCCTGGCTCTGGTCCTGCTAGCAAGCGGCGCAAGCATGTTCGCATATCGCTGGTATGTACGGCCGGTGACGCTATCGATCGCGGTTGGGTCGCTGGACGGCGATGCGCCAAAGATCGTGTCGGCGCTGGCGAGCAGGCTTGTCGTCAATAACGCGCCAGTGCGGCTCAAAGTGGTGGAGACCAGCGGACCGATCGAATCCGCGGCGGCGTTCTCCTCCGGCAAGACGGACCTTGCCGTCGTTCGTGGTGATGTCGGTGACCTGTCGCAGGCGCAGGCCATTGTCGTCCTGGCCCAGGCCGTGGCGTTGCTCGTTGCGCCTCCGGGTTCGGCGATCACGGACATGGCCGACCTGAAACGCACGACGGTGGGGGTGGTCGGTAGCGACACCAATCAGAAGCTCGTCGACGTGTTGAGAAGGACATATGACCTTGACCGCGCCAACGTTGCATTCAAGGGCGTTGCGCTCGATCAGGTCCGCCGGGCGCTCGAAACCAAGGAGATACGTGCCGTCCTGTTCGTGATGCCGCTGAGCGACAAATACCTGTCGCTGGTGCGAGGGCTATTCCCTCAGAACGCGAAGACCGCCCCGGTGCTGATTCCGATCGAGAGCGCAGGAGCGATTGCCGAGAAGGAACGTGCCTACGAAAGCTTCGATATCCCCAAGGGCACGTTGCGCGGATCCCCTCCCGTTCCCGAAGATGATGTCACCACACTCCAGACAGCCTTCTATCTGGTCGGCAAGAAGAGTCTCGACAACGATATGATTGCGGGCTTCACGCACGCCATCACGACCGCTCGCAGGGACCTTCTGGCCGAATTGCCGATCCTGGCGCAGTTCAAGGCACCTGATACCGACGCCGGCGCCTTTCTTCCCGTCCATGCGGGAGCGGCGGAGTTTTACAATGGCAGTCAGTTATCCTTCCTGGACAAGTGGAGCAACGCCATCTTCTTGGCACCGATGGCGCTTGGCGCGCTGATCACGGTGCTCGCGGCAGCCTGGCGGTTTCTCCGATCCGGCGAGCTGAAGCCGAGGGAGCCGGCGCTCGATACGCTCTATGCGTTGGGGCAACGGATAAGGCACGCCGGAAACGCCTCGGAATTGCTGGAGATCGAAAATCAGATCGACGACGTCTTGCGCGCGCAACGCGCCACGGCGGACGACGAAGAACAAGCCCTGGATGCTGCAACACTCAATGTTGCAGCCCATCGTCTCGAGAATCTGATTCATGATCGCAGGACGGCGCTCGTTGCCGCCGGTTCGGACGCGGCGCACAAGGCAATGCCGTGACGAATCCGTATTCGAGGGGCGGGCTTGCCGGGTCGTCCGTCGTCAGGCAGCTATACCGTGAGCTATTGCCCAGCTCGTGAGTATATGATCGAATGCCTCGATGGACGCAACCAGGCCCGACCTGATCATCTTCGACTGCGATGGTGTGCTCGTCGACAGCGAGCTCTTGAGCTGCCGCTGTCTCTCCGAGGTGCTGTCCGAATTCGGGATCGCGCTCAGCGAGCAGCAGGCGCTCGAGCTGTTCCTGGGGCGTAGCACCAAGGCGATCGAGCAGCATTATCGCGATCTCGGACAAGTCGTGCCGGATGGCTTCCTGCCTCGCTTCAAGTCGAGGGTGCTGACCACCTTCGCAGGTGCATTGCAGCCGATCCCCGGGATCGGCGCGGTGGTATCGGAGTTGAACAGGCCGTTTTGCGTCGCTTCGTCGAGCGACATCGATCGCGTGTCGCTTTCGCTCGACGTCACCGGCCTCAAGCCGCATTTCGGCGACCGGCTCTACACGGCGCAAATGGTCAGATACGGCAAGCCGGCGCCCGACCTGTTCCTTTACGCCGCAGAGAAGATGCGTGCCGATCCGGCGCGCACGCTGGTGATCGAGGACAGCGTCAGCGGCGTGCAGGCGGCCAAGGCCGCCGGCATGATGGTCTGGGGATTTGTCGGCGGCAGCCATTATCGCGCCCGCGACGGCCGCGCTATATTGACCGCTGCCGGGGCCGATCGGGTCTTCGCGCAGATGGGCGATTTCTGGAAGGACGCGTGACGCCGGCCATGGCGATGGAGAACGAAAAATCCAGGCTCGACGATGCCGCGCGCGCCGGCTGGCTCTACTTCATTGCCGGTCACACGCAGGACGAGATCGCCAAAATGCTCCAGGTTTCGCGCGCCTCGGCGCAGCGACTGGTTTCGCTGTGCCTTGCCGAACGCCTGATCACCTTTCGCCTCGAGCATCCCATTGCCGCCTGCATGGAACTGGCGGCGCGGCTGAAGCAGCGGTTTGAGCTTGCCCATTGCGAGGTCGTGCCGGCCGATCCCGCGGCGCCGCAGGCGACCGCTGGAATTGCCGAGCGTTGCGCCAACCTCCTGGACTCGACGCTGCGCTCCGAGACGCCGGTCATCGTCGCGCTCGGGACGGGGCGCGCCGTGCGCGCGGCGGTCGAGCGCGTTACCCCGATCGAGCGGCCGAATCACCAGATCGTCTCGCTGGTCGGCAACATTTCCGCGGACGGTTCGGCGAGCTTCTACGACACCGTCGGGCGCCTGGCCGACCGCACCGGGGCGCGCCACTATCCAATGCCGCTGCCGTTCCTGATGTCGTCGGAGGACGAGCGCAACAAGATGGGTCGGATCGAGCCGATCGCGAAGGTGAAGGCGATCGCGACCAAGGCCGATCTGCGGCTCGTCGGCATCGGCCAGATGGACCAGAAGGCGCAGGTCCACGTCGACGGCTTCGTCACCCGCGACGAGCTGTTCGAGATGATGCGGCTGGGCGCCATCGGCGAGATCACCGGCTGGGCCTATGATGCCAAGGGCCGCCTGCTCAAGGGCGGCACCAACAAGCGCCTCACCAGTATCCCGCCCGAGGTGCCGGTCAAGACCACGACGATCGGGGCGGCGGTCGGCGCGGCAAAAGTGCCGGCGATCGCCGCGGCGCTGAATGGCCGCCTGATCAACGGCTTGATCACGGACGAGGCGACCGCCCGCGCGATTCTCGAGCGCTGAACCAGCGGCCTCGCGGCGCATCTGCACTAATCTCTCTTGCACTGCACCACCCTGAATTGAGGGGAGGGCGCACGCGCCTGCTTGACAAAGCTCCGGCCTTGAGTTGAACATACGCCCAACGCGTGGGCAGATGCTCAAAACGCGAGTATAGGGAGGTCACCGTGAAAAAAGTCCTAGGCGCCGTCTGCGGCGTGTCTGCACTGCTGTTTTCCGCCCCCTCGATGGCCGAAACGACCCTGACGATCGCCACCGTCAACAACAGTGACATGATCCGCATGCAGGGACTGACCAGCGAATTCACTGCGAAGAACCCTGATATCAACGTGAAATGGGTGACGCTCGAGGAGAACGTGCTGCGCCAGCGCGTTACCACCGACATCGCCACCAAGGGCGGGCAGTTCGACGTCCTCACCATCGGCACCTACGAGGTCCCGATCTGGGCCAAGAAGGGCTGGCTTGTGCCGCTCGCCAATCTCGGCGCCGAATACGACGTCGCCGACCTCTTGCCGAAAATCAAGGATGCGGTCTCCGTCGATGGCAAGCTCTACGCAGCGCCGTTCTACGGCGAGAGCTCGATGGTGATGTACCGCACCGATCTGTTTGAGAAGGCCGGCCTGAAGATGCCGGAAAGCCCGACCTGGGATTTCGTGATCGATGCGGCCAAGAAGCTCACCGACAAGAATGCTGGCGTTTACGGCATCTGCCTGCGCGGCAAGGCCGGCTGGGGCGAGAACATGGCGTTCCTCACCGCCATGTCCAACTCCTACGGCGCGCGCTGGTTCGACGAGAAGTGGGAGCCGCAGTTCAACTCGCCGGAATGGAAGACGACGCTCACGACCTATGTCAATCTCATGAAGGAGGCCGGCCCTCCCGGCGCGAGCTCGAACGGCTTCAACGAGAACCTGGCGCTGTTCAACGCCGGCAAGTGCGCGATGTGGATCGACGCGACGGTTGCGGCGTCCATGGTCTCCAATCCGAAGGAATCGAAGGTCGCCGACAAGGTCGCCTTTGCGCTGGCGCCGAACACCGGGCTCGGCAAGAACGCAAACTGGCTGTGGGCCTGGAGTCTCGCAATCCCTGCCGGCTCGAAGAAGACGGACGCTGCCGAGAAGTTCATCGCCTGGGCGACGAGCAAGGACTACACCAAGCTCGTGGCTTCCAAGGAGGGCTGGGCCAACGTGCCGCCAGGTACGCGGACCTCGCTCTACCAAAATCCTGATTACCTGAAGGTCGCGCCGTTCGCAAAGCTGACGCTGGCCTCGATCGACGCGGCGGATCCGAACAAGCCGACTGTGAAGCCAGTGCCTTATGTCGGCGTGCAATATGCTGCGATCCCAGAATTCCAGGGCCTCGGCACGCAGGTAGGACAGCAGTTCTCCGCCGCATTGTCGGGATCGACCACCGTCGATGCCGCGCTTTCGGCGGCGCAATCCACGACCGAGCGCGAGATGAAGCGCGCCGGCTATATCAAGTAGGTAGGACCAAGGCTCACCCTCCTGAGAGCCTAAACTGCGGCCATCCGCCAGACAGGATGGATGGCCGCCTTCTTCCCTCCAGAGGAGAAGCAAGGATGGCAACCAAGCAGACCCAGATTCTTGCGCGGTCGCTCCTGGCCCCGGCCGTCGGGCTGCTGTTCATCTGGATGATCGTCCCGCTCGCGCTGACGCTCTATTTCTCGACGCTGCATTACAGCCTGCTCGATCCCGGCTCCGAAGCGTTCGTCGGTCTGGAAAACTTCCGCTACTTTCTCACCGATCCGGCCTTTCTCGCCTCGCTTCAGAACACGCTGGTGTTGGTCGGTTCGGTGCTGCTGCTGACGATTCTGCTCGGCATTCCCCTGGCGCTTCTGCTCGATCAGCCCGTGATCGGCCGCAACATCGTGCGGCTGATGGTGATCGCACCATTCTTCGTGATGCCGACGGTGAGCGCGCTGGTCTGGAAGAATTTGCTGATGCATCCGGTTTCCGGCCTGTTTGCCTGGCTCGCCAAGGTGTTCGGGCTGACGCCGATCGACTGGTTCAACGACGTGCCGCTGTTCGCCATCATCCTGATCGTCGCCTGGCAATGGCTGCCGTTCGCGACTCTCATCCTCCTGACCGCGCTGCAATCGCTCGACGAGGAGCAGAAGGAAGCCGCGGAGATGGACGGGGCGAGCGGGGTTTCGACCTTCATCTACATCACGCTGCCGCATCTCGCGCGCCCCATCACTGTGGTGATCCTGATCGAGACCATCTTCCTGCTGACGGTGTTTGCCGAGATCTTCGTCACCACCGGCGGCGGACCCGGCCTTCAGACGACCAACATCGCTTTCCTGATCTATTCGCAGGCGCTGATCCAGTTCGACGTCGGCAGCGCGTCCGCGGGCGGCCTCGTCGCGGTGGTGATCGCCAACATCGTCGCCTTCTTCCTCGTCCGCATCGTCGGCCGCAATCTGGAGGCTTAGATCATGGCACGGATCGCAACGACGCAGCGGGTCGCGGTCTCGACGGCAGCCGCCTGGCTTTGCGGTTTCCTGATCTTCTTTCCAATCCTCTGGATGGTGCTGGCAAGCTTCAAGACCGAGTTGGAGGCCTTCGCCATTCCGCCTTCATTCCTGTTCTTCCACTGGACTCTTGAAAACTACGCGACGGTGCAGGAGCGCAGCGACTACCTCCACCACGCACTGAACTCGATCATCATCGCCGGCGGCTCGACGCTGATCGCGCTGTTGATCGCCATTCCGGCCGCGTGGTCGATGGCGTTCTCGCCCACAAAGCGCACCAAGGACATCCTGCTCTGGATGCTGTCGACCAAGATGATGCCGCCGGTTGGCGTGCTCGTGCCGATTTACCTGATCTACAAGAACGTCGGCCTGCTCGATTCACGCATCGGCCTCATCTTCATCCTGTGCCTCGGCAATTTGCCAATCGTGATCTGGATGCTCTTCACCTATTTCAAGGAGATTCCGCGCGACATCCTGGAAGCGGCGCGCATGGACGGCGCCACCGTCGGCCGCGAGCTCGTCTATGTGTTGACGCCAATGGCCATCCCCGGCCTGGCGTCGACCTTGCTGCTCAACCTCATCCTCGCCTGGAACGAGGCGTTCTGGACGCTCAACCTGTCGACATCGGAGGCGGCGCCGCTGACGGTGTTCATCGCGTCCTATTCGAGTCCCGAAGGATTGTTTTGGGCAAAATTGTCGGCGGCCTCCACGCTGGCAATCGCGCCTATTCTTGTCCTCGGTTGGTTCAGCCAGAAGCAGCTCGTGCGCGGGCTCACCTTTGGCGCGGTCAAGTAGCGAAAGGGCTGTCGCAACATGGGTCAAATCACACTTCAAGGCGTGCAGAAAGCCTTCGGGCCCGTGCACATTATCAAGGGCGCCGACCTCGACATCGCGGACGGCTCCTTCGTGGTGTTCGTCGGTCCCTCCGGCTGCGGCAAGACCACGCTCTTGCGGTTGATCGCCGGGCTCGAAGACGTGACGGATGGACGGATCCTCATCGACGGCAAGAACGTCGTCGCCGTTCCGCCCGCCAAGCGCGGCCTGTCGATGGTGTTTCAGTCCTACGCCCTCTATCCGCATATGAGTGTGCGTGGCAACATCGGCTTTGGGCTCAAGATGGCAGGACTCGCAAAGGACGAGATCGACCGCAAGGTCGAAGCTGCAGCCGCGACCCTCAACCTCACGCCCTATCTCGAGCGCAAGCCGCGCGAGCTGTCTGGCGGCCAGCGCCAGCGCGTCGCGATCGGGCGCGCGATCGTGCGCGAACCCAAGGCGTTCCTGTTCGACGAGCCGCTGTCGAACCTCGACGCCGCGCTGCGCGTGCAGATGCGGATCGAGGTGACGCGGCTCCAGAAGCAGCTCGGCACCACCGCGATCTACGTCACCCATGACCAGGTCGAGGCCATGACGATGGCCGACAAGATCGTCGTGCTCAATGCCGGTAAGATCGAGCAATATGGCTCACCGCTCGAGCTCTATGAGAAGCCGGCCAACCTGTTCGTCGCGGGCTTCATCGGCTCGCCCAAGATGAATTTCGTCACCGGCGAGCCCGCCCTTCAGCACGGCGCGATCACGATCGGCGTGCGGCCTGAGCATTTGAAGATCGAGCGCGATGGTGGAGGCGGCTGGCCGGGTACGATTGCGGTCGCCGAGCATCTCGGCAGCGATACTTTTCTTTATGTCGACGCCGGCCAGCTCGGCATGCTCACCGCACGCTATATCGGCGAGTTGAGCCTGCATGCCGGCGACCGTGTGTCGCTGGTGCCCGAACCTGCGCGCATTCACCGCTTCAACGAGGGCGGCAACGCGATCCGGGGCTGACAAGCTGGGCGAACAAGAAACGGGAAAAAGCAACATGTACCTGGAAAAGTTCAAGCTGAACGGCAGGACTGCGATCATCACCGGGGGCGGGCAGGGCATCGGGCTCGCCTGTGCCGAGGCGCTGGCGGAGGCCGGCGCCAGGGTGATCATCGCCGACCGCGACGGCAAGGTTGCCCAGGCCGCCCAGGCAGGCCTGAAGACCAAGGGCTACGATACCGAGACCGTCGTCATGGACGTGACCGACACCAGGCGCGTCGCCGACGTCGCGAACGAACTCGTCGCCCGTCACGGCAAGGTCGATATTCTCGTCAACAATGCCGGCATTGCCCGCAGCGAGACCCCGGCGGAGACCGTGACCGACGAGCACTGGCTCAACGTCATCGATGTCAATCTCAACGGGACCTTCTGGTGCTGCCGCGAATTCGGCAAGCACATGCTGAAGGCGAAGGCGGGAACCATCGTCAACGTCGGCTCGATGTCGGGCTTTATCGTCAACAAGCCGCAGGAGCAGTCCTTTTACAACGCCTCCAAGGCCGCGGTGCATCATCTGACCAAGTCGCTTGCCGCCGAATGGGGTGCGCGAGGCATCCGCGTCAACGCGGTCGCGCCGACCTATATCGAGACGCCGCTGAACGCCTTCGTGAAGAGCAATCCCAAAATGTATGACGCCTGGATTGGTGGAACTCCGATGGCACGGATGGGGCAGGTGGAGGAGATCGCCTCGGTTGTGCTGTTCCTGAGCTCCGAGGCCGCGAGCCTGATGACGGGCAGCATCGTGCTAGTGGATGGCGGTTACACTTGCTGGTAGGCTCCTCGTCGAAATTGACGGGAGCGACAATGCCGCAAGCGTATATCGGTGTCGATGTCGGGACGACCAGCACGCGGGCAGGGGTTTTCGACGAGGCTGGCAACCTTCTGGCGACGGCGCGGCATCCGATCCGGATCTGGCACGAGGCCGGCGATATCGTCGAGCAGTCGTCGTCGGACATCTGGGATGCTTGCGCGAGATCCGTCCGCGCAGCCATGGCTGAGGCGGGGATTGCGCCTGATACCGTGCGAGGCATCGGCTTCGATGCCACCTGCTCGCTGGTCGTGCTCGGCAAGGATGGCGAACCGGTCACAGTCAGCACCTCCGGCGACCGGGAGCGCAACGTCATCGTCTGGATGGATCACCGCGCCACGACCGAAGCGCGTCTGATCAATGAGACGCAGGACGATGTGCTGCGCTATGTCGGCGGATCGATCTCTCCCGAGATGGAAATGCCGAAGCTGCTGTGGCTGAAGCGCCATCTGCGCCAGAGTTTTGATATCGCCGGCCATTTCTTCGATCTCGCGGACTATCTGACCTGGCGCGCGACCGGCTCGCTCCAGCGCTCGACCTGCACGGTGACCTGCAAATGGAACTATCTGGCGCATGATGGTGGCGGCTGGAGTGCGCCGTTCTTCCAGCGTATCGGGCTGTCGGACTTCGTATCAGAAAAATATGCCCGGATCGGCACCGAGATCGTCGCGCCGGGCACGCGGCTCGGCGCCGGCCTGGCGCGGGCGGCGGCGGCCGACCTGGGGTTGAGTGCGGGTACGCCGGTCGGCGCATCGCTGATTGATGCCCATGCCGGCGGCATCGGCGCAATCGGCGGACGTGACGGCTCGGGCGGCACCGCAGATGTCTGCGACCGCCTCGCCTACATCATGGGGACATCCGCCTGCATCATGGCGACGACCACCGAGCCGTGCTTCGTTCCCGGCGTGTGGGGGCCCTATTACTCCGGCATGGTGCCGAATTTCTGGTTGAACGAGGGTGGACAGTCGGCAGCGGGAGCCGCGATCGACCATCTTTTGAAGTCGCACGCTGGATATACCGAGGCGAGCGCGGCTGCGCGCAAGGACGGGGTTGATATCATCGACTTCCTGGAGAAGCGCGTTATTGCGCGCGCGGGTGATGTGAGCCGTGCCGCGTTGCTGGCGCGCGACATTCACGTTCTCCCGGAGTTCATCGGTAACCGCTCGCCATACGCCGATCCAGATACGCGCGCGGTGATCGCGGGCCTCGATCTCGATACCGACATCGGCGCGATGGAGCGCTTGTTCGTCGCGGGGCTCTGCGGCCTTGCCTACGGCCTTGCCGAGGTGATCGAGGCCTTTGCCGCGCACGGCGTTCACTCCAGCATCATGATCATGGGAGGCGGGGCGAGCCGCAGCCCGCTGGTGCGGCAGATCATGGCGGACACCACGGGACTGACCGTCGCGCTGCCGCAGACCAGGGAGCCGGTGCTGCTCGGTGCCGCGATGCTCGGCGCGGTCGCCGGCGGCGCCTTCGCTTCGATCGGCGAGACCATGGCCAAAATGTCGGCGCTTGGCCGCCTCAGCGAGCCGACGGCTCCCGGCATGGCCGAATTTCACAGCCGCAAGCGGAAGGCCTATAAGATGTTGCGCGAGGTCGACCGTGGCAGCCGCGAAGCGATGGCCGGCTTCGGGCTGACGCTGCCGGGATAAGGGCAAGATAAGGTTAGGGGTGATGCTGCTCAGTTGTGGCGATGCGCTGATCGATTTCGTGCCGACGCGCGCAGCCGACGGCCGCGAGGCCGTGATGCCCGCGGTCGGTGGCTCCTGTCTCAACGTCGCCATCGGCATGGCGCGGCTGGGCGCGCCGACCGGATTCGTCGGAGGCCTCTCGAACGACATGTTCGGGCAGATGATCGCGGCCCATGCCGAAGCCTCCGACGTCGAGCTTCGCTGCGCCACGCGCAGCGATCATCAGACCACGCTCGCTTTCGTGCGCATCATTGCCGGCGAGTCGCATTACGCCTTTTACGACGCCGAGACCGCGACACGGAACTGGACCTATCGGCGCGGTTCCATTCCATTGGAGACCATCGAAGCGGTGCATGTCGGCTCCACCACGCTGGTCAACGACACCGGCGCGGCCGAGACGGAGGCGCTGATCGCGGACGCCAGGGCATCCTCGACCATCTCGTTCGATCCGAACTGCCGGCCCAACCTCGTCAAGGACAAGCCGTCCTATGTTGCGCGCATGGGTGAGTTCGCGGCGAACGCCGATATCGTCCGCATGTCCGACGTCGATTTCACATATCTCTATGGTGACGAGCCATACCAGCGGAAGGCCGAAGCGTTGCTTGGGCAAGGCGCCAAACTCGTCGTCATCACCCGCGGCATCGACGGCGCCGTCGCCTGGCACAAGGCGGCGGGGAAGATCGAGGTCGCCGCGCCCAAGGTGACGGTTGCCGACACGATCGGCGCCGGCGACAGCTTTCAGGCGGCGCTGCTGTTCGCCCTGCACAAGCAGGGACGTCTTCGACGTCAACCCCTGGAAGACATCGGCGCCGATGAGCTGCGCCGCGCGCTGTCCTTCGCGGCCAATTGTGCCGGCTTCACCTGCACCCGGCCCGGCGCCGATCCGCCGCGCCTCAGCGAGATCGACTGGCGCTGGTAGCGCATCCGGGCGCTCGCCTCCAAGAATGTCCCCCGGGACTGCGGCCATGCGCCGTCGGAAATGGACAGGCCCGCTTGAGGCTGCCAAGTTCGCGACAACGTCACGCGAGCCTGTCCCGACATGAGCGAAGATCTCTGTTTTCTATCGGCCGTTGAACTGCGCAGACGCGTCAGCCGCAAGGAGATATCTCCTCTCGAGGTCACACGTGCGGTGCTCGCCCGCGCCGAAGCGTTGCAGCCGAGGCTGAACTGTTTCATCACGCTGTGTGGCGACGAAGCGATGGAAGAGGCGCGCGAGGCGGAACGCAAGGTGATGGCGGGCGAGCCGCTCGGCCTTCTTCACGGCATTCCCACTACCATCAAGGACATCGTCAACACCAAGGGCGTGAAAACCACTTTCGGCGCCGTTCCCTACAAGGACAATGTGCCGGAGGAGGACGCCGTGGCGGTGGAACGGCTGCGCGCCCATGGTGCGATCCTGGTTGGCAAGACCACGACGCCGGAATTCGGCTCGAAATGCCTGACCGACTCGCCGCTGTTCGGCTGCACCCGTAACGCGTGGGACGTGCATCGCTCCTCCGGCGGTTCCAGCGGCGGTGCCGCAGTGGCAGTTGCGAGCGGCATCGCGCCGCTGGCGGTCGCAACCGATGGCGGCGGCTCGACCCGCATTCCCGCAGCTTGCAACGGCGTCGTCGGCCTTAAGCAGAGCAACGGCGTGATCCCGCACAGCCAGGTGCAGGACGTCTTCGGCAACCAGACCTATGTCACGCCGACCACGCGGACCGTCGCGGACACCGCGCTGATGATGCAGGCCATGGCCGGGGAGGATGCCTGCGATCCCTGGTCGATCGGTCTTCCCGCGCCTGATTTCGTCGGCGCGGCCGTGCCGCGCGGCGATCTGCGCGGACAGAAGATCATGTACTGCCTGTCGCCGCCCGGACGACCCGTCTCGGCCGATGTCGCCAGTGCTTTCAAGGCAAGCCTCGACCGGCTGGCGGGTCTCGGCGCGGAGCTCGAAGAATTCTCTGGCGAGGGGTTTGACATCGAGCCGATCTGGCGCGCGATCAACCACACCGTCTGGCGGACGCGTTTTTCCAAGCTCGCGGCCGACCACAAGGATGAGTTGAGCGAAACGTTCCTCAAGCAGCTCGCGCTCGCCACGAAGGTAAGCGGCGTCGACTACCAGGAGGCGATGTTCGCGCGCACGGCGTTATTCCGCCGCGTGCAATCGCTGCTCGCGCGCGGCCATTTGCTGGCGATGCCGACCCTGACCCGGACGGCGCTGCCGATCGACCAGGACCTGTTCGGCACCATCGAGATCGACGGCAAGAGCTTTGACAGCGTCCGGCCGCACTGGTTCCCCTGGACCATGCTGTTCAACATGACCGGTCATCCCGCGATCAGCCTGCCTTGCGGGTTCGGCCGCGATGGGTTGCCGATCGGCCTTCAACTCGCCGGCCGCTTCCGCGACGATGCCGAGCTGTTGCGTGTCAGCGCGCTGTTCGAGGCCTCGCACGATCTCTTGTCCCGCCGGCCCGGCTGAAAGTGGGACACAGGCACCGAGGTACTTGCACCAAGGTACTTGCACCAAGGCACTTGCGTCCGGCGCCCGGACATGTTGATCGTGCCAGGGAAGCCCTGAATTCCAGAGCCTGAACCCGAGAGCGCATGAGCGTATTTGTCCTAAGGCGGCTTGTGACCTTGCTGGCGACGCTGATCGGCGCGTCCTTGATCATTTTCCTGGTGCTGGATGCGCTTCCGGGCAACGCCGCGCAGATGCTGATGGGCGCCGATGCTTCGCCGGATGCAGTGCGGGCCCTGACCATCAAGCTCGGCCTCGATCAGCCGCTCATGGTGCGCTACCTGCAATGGATCAAGGGCATGGCGGTGGGTGACCTCGGCAACAGCTACGTCTACGGCACGCCGGTCGCCGGCCTGATCGCCGAGCGCCTGGTGCTGACCATTCCGCTGGCGATCATGTCCATGCTGATCACGGTGACACTCGCGCTCGCCGCCGGCATCTACACTGCCGCCAATCACAACAGGCTCGGCGATGTCGGTGTGATGTCGCTGACCCAGGTCGGCATCGCGCTGCCGAACTTCTGGTTCGCCATTCTGCTGATCTTGCTGTTCTCGGTGAAGCTGCAGTGGCTCTCGGCCGGCGGCTTTGCCGGTTGGGACGACGGCATCTGGCCCGGCGTCAAATCGCTGCTGCTACCGGCGATCTCGCTCGCCGTAGTGCAGGCAGCGATCCTTGCCCGCGTCACGCGCTCGGCTGTGCTGGAAGTCTTGCGCGAGGATTTCGTCCGCACCGCCCGCGCCAAGGGGCTCGGCAAGCGCGAAGTACTGTGGGGCCACGTGCTGCGCAACGCGATGATCCCCGTGATGACCGTGATGGGTCTGCAGTTCGCCAATCTGCTCGCCGGAACCATCGTCATCGAGAACGTCTTTTATCTGCCCGGCTTAGGCCGACTGATCTTCCAGTCGATCGCCAATCGCGACCTGATCGTGGTGCGCAACTGCGTGATGCTGCTTGCGGCCATGGTCGTCATCGTCAATTTCGTGGTCGATGTGCTCTATGCCTTCATCGATCCCCGCATCAAGGTCCACGACCTGTGAGTGATCCGCTGACCGCCGCCGTCGGCTTGCCGACGACTTCAGCACCGTCGCAGCCTGCGACCGGCTTCTGGCGCCGCGCGTTCCGCCATCGCAGTTTCGTCCTGGGCGGCGCGTTGGTTCTCTTGGTGATCGGCTCGGCGCTGCTCTCGCTGGTGTGGACACCCTGGTCGGCCTACGAGATCGACATCGCCTCGAAACTCAAGCCGCCGTCGTTGTCGCACTGGCTCGGCACCGACTCCTTCGGCCGCGACATCGTTTCGCTGCTATTGGTCGGTGCGCGCTCGACCATCCTGGTTGGCATCATCGCGGTCGGCATCGGGCTGAGCTTCGGTGTCTGCCTCGGCCTGATCGCCGCCGCGCGCAAGGGCTGGACGGAAGAGCTCATCATGCGCATGAGCGATTTCACCTTCGCCTTTCCGGCCGTGCTGTCGGCGATCATGCTCGCGGCGGTGGTCGGTCCGGGCATGCTGACCTCGATCACCGCGATCGGCATCTTCCAGATCCCGATCTTCGTTCGCGTCACCCGCGGTTCGGCCAACGCGATCTGGGCGCGCGAGTTCGTACTGGCGGCGCGCGCGGCGGGGAAGGGGGCTTTCCGCATCACGATCGAGCACGTGCTGCCGAACATCCTGTCGATCCTGATCGTGCAGGCGACGATCCAGTTCGCGCTCGCGATTCTCGCCGAAGCCGCGCTGTCCTATCTCGGGCTCGGCACCCAGCCGCCGCAGCCTTCCTGGGGACGAATGCTGAACGACGCGCAGACGCTGCTGTTCCAGTCGCCGATGCTTGCGGTCTATCCGGGCGCGGCGATCGCGGTCGCCGTCCTTGGCCTCAATCTTCTCGGCGATGGATTGCGCGATCTGCTCGATCCTCGTCTGGCGCGGGAGCGGTGACGATGGGCAACCCCGCAAACGCGCCGCTGATCGACGTCGACAATCTCGGCGTCCGTCTCAACACCAGCCGAGGCCCGGCCCAGGCCGTTCGCGGCGTGAGTTTTTCGCTGAAGCGCGGCGAGACGCTCGGTCTGGTCGGCGAATCCGGCTGCGGCAAGTCGGTCACCGCGCTCGCACTGATGGGCCTGTTGCCTGAGAGCGCTGTCCTTGGCGGCAGCGTCCGCCTCGACGGTCGCGAGCTCGTAAGACTTTCCGATGCGGATTACTGCAAGCTGCGGGGCAACCGCATCAGCATGATTTTCCAGGAGCCGATGACTGCGCTCAACCCGATGCATACGGTCGGGCATCAGGTCGCCGAGCCGCTGCGGCGGCACAAGAATTATTCGGCGGCGCAGGCGCGCGCCGAGGCGATCGCCTTGCTCGACCGGGTCGGGCTCCCGGACGCGGCAAAGCGCGTCGATGCCTATCCGCACCAGTTTTCCGGCGGCCAACGTCAGCGCGTCACCATCGCGATGGCGCTCGCCTGCGAGCCCGACCTGCTGATCGCGGACGAGCCGACCACCGCACTCGATGTCACCATCCAGGGCCAGATCCTCGACCTCATTGCCGATCTCGTCGAGGAGCGGGGCATGTCGATGATCTTGATCTCGCACGATCTCGGTGTCATCGCCGAGAACGTCGAGCGCATGATGGTGATGTATGGCGGCACGGTGGTCGAGAGCGGGCCGACCGACGACGTATTCAGGCGCATGGGCCATCCCTATACGCAAGGCCTGTTCCGGGCCCGGCCGCGGCTCGGCGCGCGGAAGGGGACGCGGCTCAAGACCATCACCGGCACCGTGCCCGAACTTGCCGATCTGCCGTCCGGCTGTACGTTTGCCGATCGTTGTCCGCTGGTGATCGATGGTTGTCGTGCCGCGCTCCCGCCGATGGTGGAGGTCGGACATGACCATGGTGTCCGCTGC
Source organism: Bradyrhizobium sp. UFLA05-112 (assembly GCF_053572325.1). Classification (NCBI taxonomy): domain Bacteria; kingdom Pseudomonadati; phylum Pseudomonadota; class Alphaproteobacteria; order Hyphomicrobiales; family Nitrobacteraceae; genus Bradyrhizobium; species Bradyrhizobium sp. UFLA05-112. Next base: position 130,626 of record NZ_JBANBK010000010.1, read on the forward strand.
ATCAGGACTGACGTGTCAATGGCTGATCGCGTCGGAGCGGTGCCGGCATGACCGCCACCTCGCAACCGCTTCTCCGCGTGAACGACCTCGTGCAACGCTACACGCTGCCACGCGAAAGCCTGTTCCGGCCGCCGGGCGAGGTGCTGGCGCTCAACGGCGTGAGTGTACGGATCGAGGCGGGGAAGAGTCTCGGCGTGGTCGGCGAATCCGGCTCGGGCAAGTCGACCTTTGCCCGCGTGGTGATGGCGCTGGAGCGGCCGACGTCGGGGCGGGTCGAGCTGCTCGGCCGCGACCTCAATCAATTGCCCGCGGATGAGCTCCGTCGCGCGCGTCGCGATTTTCAGATGGTGTTTCAGGATCCGTACGGATCGCTCGATCCGCGCCAGACCATCGCGCGGATCGTCGCCGAGCCGCTCACCGCACTCGAGCGCACCGATCGTACGACACTGCGCGTGCGGGTCTCTGCGGTGCTGCGACAGGTTGGCCTGCGCGATGCGGACATGGACAAATATCCGCACGAATTCTCCGGTGGCCAGCGCCAGCGAATCGCGATTGCGCGCGCGCTGATCACCCAGCCAAAACTGATCGTCGCCGACGAGCCGGTCTCCGCGCTCGACGTCTCAGTGCAGGCGCAGGTTCTGAACTTGATGCAGGACCTCCAGGAGCAGTTCGGCCTGAGCTACATCCTGATCAGCCATGACCTTGCGGTCGTCGACTATCTTTGCGACGAGGTCGCGGTGATGTATCTCGGCCGGATCGTCGAGCAGGGCCGGCCGGAGGACCTGTTCGAACATTGTGCCCATCCGTATACGCGCGCGCTGCTGGAGGCGGTGCCGCGCGCGCGCGCCGGGCGTGTGCGTAGCCGCCGCGGCGCGCAGGCGATTGCCTCACAATCGTCAGCTGCGACCGGATGCCCCTATGTTTCCCGCTGCCCGCTCGCCGACCAGCATTGCCGCGAGGCCGCCCCTGCGCTACGCAAGGTCGGCGAATCGCACCTTGCCGCCTGCCACAAGGCCGAACAGGTGATGGCGTTGCCAGCCGCGACCAGCGAGGCGGGTTAGCGCCAAGCTGCGGATTGGCATAGATTGATCGGGTCAATGGCCGGGGAGAAAAGAAATGTTCAAGAAACTCATCATCGTCGCGGTAGCGGCCGCGTTTGCCGCGGCACCGCTGCCAGCTCTGGCGCAGAGCAAGAAGGACGGTGTCATCATGGGCATGACGCTGGAGCCGCCGGGGCTCGATCCGACCAATGCGGCCGCCGCGGCGATTGCCGAAGTCACGCTCTACAACGTCTATGAGACGCTGACCAAGATCAACGAGGACGGCTCGGTGTCGCCGCTGCTCGCCGAGAGCTGGGCGGCGTCGCCCGACCTGAAGACCTATACCTTCAGGCTGCGCAAGGGCGTCAAATTCCACAATGGCGAGCCGTTCGAATCCGCTGCGGTGAAGTTCTCGTTCGAGCGCAACGCAGCCGCGAACAGCACCAACAAGGACAAGAGTCTATTCCAGAGCTTCGAGAAGATCGACGCGCCGGACGCCGACACGGTCGTGGTTGCGCTGAAATATTCCGAACCGAACCTGCCGTTCCTGCTCGGGCAGGCGAGTGCCTCGATCGTCGAGCCGAAGAGCGCGCCGACCAACGTGACCCAGCCGGTCGGCACCGGGCCGTACCAGCTCGGCGCCTGGGTCAAGGGCTCCTCGATCACGCTCAACAAATGGGCTGACTATCGCAATGCCTCCGCGATCAAGCTCGCCAAGGTGACGATCCGCTTCATCGGCGATCCCGCAGCGCAGATTGCTGCCCTGCTGTCCGGTGACGTCGACGCGTTTCCGCGTGTCACGACTCGCGGCGTCGCTCAGTTCAAGGGCGATCCGCGGTTTACCGTGCTGGTCGGCGGCTCCAAGGCCAAGACCATCGTCGCCATCAACGAGAAGAAGAAGCCGCTCGACGACGTGCGGGTGCGCCGCGCCATCCTCGCCGCAATCGATCGCAAGGCGCTGATTGAGGGCGCCGTGGAAGGTTTTGGCACGCCGATCGGCAGCTTCTATACGCCAGGCTCGCTCGGCTATGTCGACACCACCGGTGTTAATCCCTACGATCCCGAGAAGGCGAAGAAGCTGCTGGCGGAAGCCGGCGTCGCCACGCCGCTAGAAATCAGCCTGAAGCTGCCGCCGCCGCCCTATGCACGGCAGGGCGGCGAGATCCTGGCGGCCCAGCTCGCCAAGGTCGGCATCACCGCGAAGATCGAGAACGTCGAATGGGCGCAGTGGCTGTCGCAGGTCTTCGCGCCGAACGGGCCACACAACTATGACCTCACGATCGTCTCCCATGTCGAGCCGTTCGATCTCGTCAAGCTGACTGAACCCGACTACTATCTCGGCTATAACAACGAGGCGTTCAACGCCCTCTACAAGCAGATCGTGACGACGCCGGACGAAGCCGGCCGCGCAAAACTGCTTGGCGACGCCCAGCGCATGCTGGCAACTGATGCGGTTGCCGGCTTCCTGTTCCAGCCGCAATGGGTCACCGTTACCAACAAGAAGCTGAAGGGTGTCTGGAAGGAAGTCCCGCAGTTCGAGAACGATTTCTCGGCCTGGTCGTGGGAGTAGGGGCGCGCTTCGCGCATCGCCTTCCTGAGTTATGACGGCCGGGCTCGACCCGGCCGTCGTCGCCCGTCATCAGCCCTTGAACGTCGGCTGTCGCGGGTGGACGACATCGCTGAAGTCCGCAAATCCCTTCCACTTCGGTTCCGGCGCGGCGCACCCGGCCTGCGGCGTGTAGATCGAGGGCTCGGCGAGCTGCATTGTCGGAATGTAGCGCGGACAGTTCGGGAATATCGCGCGCGCGGTGACACGCACGATGAGCTGCGCGCCGACGGTCTCGGCCAGAAGCGGATCGGCGTCGCTCACCTTCGCCGTGCCGTTGACGCGCAGGCGCCGCGGCTTGCCGTGCATGGCGATGAAGAGGAGGCCGACATCGGCGTTGACGACGATGTTGCCGAGACTCTTGAACATGCCGTTGCCGTCGTAGTCCGGAAAGGCGATCTCCGATGGCCCGATCACGCGCACGAAGCCGGGCGGCCCGCCCTTGAACGAGCAGTCCGGCTGTCCCTTCGCATCGGCCGTTGCCAGGAAAAAATAGGGCAGGCTCCCGATGAACAGCCTGTCGTCGTCGGAAAATTCTGTCCGCGTCAGCTTCTCCTCCAGCCGGTCGGAAATCCGCCGGCTGTCGAACTGGTCCTGCAACTGCCGATTTCCATCGTGAAAAATCACGCTCGCGGACATTGAGGTCCTCCCGCTGAAATACTGGTCCGGCCGGACAGGCGCAGGAGGAGCATACGCCTTTCGCGTGAATTCGGATATGGTCGATCTCGTCCCTTGAGACCCGTTCCGTCTGCCAGTGGAGGCCAGGATGCTTCAGCTCTACGGAAATCTGCGATCGCGCGCGACTCGCTGCCTTTGGATGCTCGAGGAGATCGGACAGCCCTACAAGCTGATCGAAAGGAGCACCAGCCCCGCTGATCTGCAAACGTCGGACTATCTCCGTCTCAATCCGAACGCGTTGATACCGACGCTCGTCGACGGCGATCTCGTGCCGTGGGAATCCATGGCGATCAATCTCTATCTCGCACAGAAGTATGGTGGGCCGATGCATTGCGGGCCGGAGGTCACCGGCCTTGCCTCGCAGTGGAGCATCTGGGCGATGCTGGAGCTGGATGGCCTGCTGCTCGATCTGTTGATGCATCGCGCATTGCTGCCGGACTTCTGCCGCGACCCCTCGCATGCCGCGCGCTCCGAACTTCTACTGAAAAAGCCGCTCGGCATCCTCGACCAGGCGCTCGCCGCACGCGGTCATCTCGCTGGCGACGGCTTCACGGTTGCCGACCTCAACGTCGCCTCCATCCTTGCCTGGGGCAGGATTTCCCGGCTCGATCTCTCGGTCTGTCCGCATCTGGCGCGGTGGCTCGACGGCTGCCTCGCACGTCCGGCCTACGCGCGCGTGCGCGCGCTGTCGGGGCGCAACTGAGCTGCGCATTGGTGTGCCTTCTCCGTATATTTGCGGGGGACTTGCGTGGCTCTGGTTGCTACCTGTTTTTCCCGCACTCTATGCTTGCGGAATTGCCGAAAGCCGATAGCGCCATGGCATGATCATGGAAATCTTATTTAACGATTTGACTCTAATTGTCACGATGTCGTTCTGGCGTTTCATTGCGTCGAAGCTTTTTGGTGTCGCGAATGACACGTTTTTTTGGGGACATTGTATGCCGGTGCGCGGCTCCTATCGCTCGATCGCCTTCCTTGCGACGATCGCCTCGGCTGGTCTTGGCGTTCTCGGCTTCAGCACGATCGGTTTTGGCGCGGCCGTCGTCGGTGAAAGCCGGAAGGTCGAGATCACGCAGAAGGCGTCGGGCGGACTTGATGCCCTGAAGGCGCAATACCGCCGGCCGACGACGATTCCGTTTCCCAAGGATGATCCGTACACGCCCGAGAAGGCTGCGCTCGGCAAGAAACTCTATTTCGATACGCGCCTGTCGGTGAGCTCGGCGCAGTCTTGCGCGAGTTGCCACAGTCCCGGCTTCGGCTGGGGCGACGGGCTCGCTGTCGGTATCGGTCACGGCATGGCGAAGCTCGGACGCCATTCGCCGACCATCGTCAACGCCGCCTGGAGCGCGATCTTCATGTGGGACGGGCGTCTTCCGACGCTCGAGGAGCAGGCGCTCGGCCCGATCCAGTCGCCCGGCGAAATGAACATGAAGCTCGACGATCTGTTGGCGCGCCTTTCGAGCATTCCCGAATACAAGCCGTTGTTCGACGCGGCCTTTCCCGGCGAAGGCATGAAGGCGAAGACACTCGCGCAGGCGATTGCCACCTATGAGCGCACCATCGTCTCGGAGCGCGCGCCGTTCGACGTCTGGATCGACGGCAACGAGAAGGCGATCTCGGAAGACGCCAAGCGCGGTTTCGCCGTGTTCAACGGCAAGGCGCAGTGCGCCGCCTGCCACGAGGGCTGGAATTTCACCAACGAAGGTTTTCAGGACATCGGTCTGCCGAGCAAGGATGTCGGTCGCGGCGAATATCTGCCCGGCGTCGTCAAGATGCAGCACGCCTTCAAGACTCCGGGCCTGCGCGAGATCGGCCGCCGCAGCCCCTATATGCATGACGGCTCGCTCGCGACCCTCGAGCAGGTGATCGACCACTACGACCATGCCGGCGTCGATCGTCCCAGCCGCTCGGACCTGATGCGGCCGCTCGGGCTGACGGTCCAGGAAAAGGCCGATCTCGTCGCCTTCCTCAAGACATTGACCAGCGAACTCGGTCCAACGGCCGTGCCGGTCCTTCCACGCTAGCAACGATCTTCAAAAAGGATATCCCCATGCGTACACTCGCTCTGTTCACCGGCGTCATCATCTGTGGTCTTTCGGTCGGCGCCTACGCTGCGACCGAGGTGATTCACCAGCAGGGCCGCGTCTTCTCGTCCGAAAGCATCTCGGTCAAGAAGGGCGAGGCGGTCACGTTTCTCAATGACGATACGGTGCCCCACAACATCATGTCGGCCACCAAGGGCAACGAGTTCAATCTCGGCTCACAGGCGCCGGGCACCTCGACCGATGTCTCCTTCAAGGAATCTGGCGACGTGCAGGTGATCTGCGCGATCCATCCGCGTATGAAGATGATGGTCAAGGTGACGGACTAACGGGCCCGCCGGGTACCGGAGATTGATGATGTCGATACGTTACAAGATTTTCGGTGCCTTCAGCGTCGTCGTCCTGCTCGCCTGCGCGATCGCTTTCTACGGTATTCGCGCGATAGGCAATTCCGGCGACATGGTCGTCAAGCTCTATGACGGACCCCTGATGGGGATCAACCATGCGCGCTCCGCCCATGCGGCCCTGCACGAGGCGCGCCTCGTGCTCCAGCGCAGCCTGGTTGCCGGCGCCTCGGGTGACATGGTCACGAAATTCGAAAGACTGGTGCGCAGCAGCTTCGAAGACCTCAATGTTGTGCGTGAACGCACGCCGTCGCCGTCCGTTGCAGCGGCGCGCGAGAAGGCCGAGAACCAGCTCAGGGACTGGTCGGGCGCTGCACTCAAAATCCTCAAGCCGTCGCCCGGCGGGGTGACGGAGATTCCGACGAGCTTCCTGCTCGCCGAGCAGGGCGATCGCCTGATGGCCTCGATCGACGATCTCGTCGAGCTGGTTGCAGCCTATGGCTACGAGTATCGCACTGCCGCAGAAGGGGCGGTGGAGCAGGCGCGCACCACGATGTTATCGGTTGCGGTCGGTACGGTGATGATCGGGCTGATCATCGCGCTCGCCTTCTCCTACTCGATGAGCCGGCCGATCTCGGCGGCGGTCCGGGTTGCCGAACGTGTCGCGGCCGGCAATTTCACCGATGAGATCTCCGTACGTCGCAGCGACGAGCTGGGCCGGCTCCTGAAATCGCTCGCCGTCATGCAGGCGAGCCTCAAGGCCCGCGCCGATGACGATCTGGCGCTGATTGCCGCCAAGGACCAGAGCAGCGCCGCGCAGAGCAACCGCCGGCAGCGCCTGGAAGCCGAGATCGATGCCTTCCGATCCGCCTTCAGCACGGTGCTAAGCAACACCGATCGCATGACCGGTGAACTGACCGACACGGCGCAAAACCTCGCCTCCACCGCGCGCACTGCGGGCACGCAATCGAGCGAGGCGGCATCAACCGCCAAGGAAACCTCGACCAACGTCCAGACGGTCGCGAGCGCCGCGAGTCAGCTCGGCGAATCCGTCCAAGCGATCACGTCCCAGCTTGCCGATGCGACCACGATCGTGCAGCGCGCCTCCGGCATGGCGGAAGCCGCGAACCAGACGATCGGCCGGCTGGCCGTCGCCGCGCAGCAGATCGACGAGGTGGTCGGCTTTATCCGTACGATTGCCGGGCAGACCAATCTGCTCGCGCTCAACGCCACGATCGAAGCTGCGCGCGCCGGCGAAGCGGGCAGGGGCTTTGCGGTCGTCGCCTCCGAAGTGAAGGCGCTTGCGACCCAGACCGCGAAAGCGACCGAGGACATTTCTTCGCAAATCACCGAGGTGCAGTCGGCAACGCGCCATGCCGTCGACAATGTCGGCGCCATCGCGCTGATCATCGGCGAGATCGACAGCTTTACCGGACGCATCGCGGCGGCCGTTAGCCAGCAGAATGCCGCTGCCGGCGAGATCTCCAGAAACATCGGCCAGGCGGCCAACGGCACCGCCGTTGTCGCACGCAGCATCGCCGGAACGGCAGAGGCGACCGACAACGCCAACCGGTCGGCTGACATGGTGCTTGCCACCGCGCACGATCTCTCCAACCAGGCGATGCAATTGCGCTCGTCGGTCGACCGCTTCCTGGCGAACGTGGCTGCGTGAGCGAAAGCTTCGGCGCCTCCCTTTTTGCGCCTCAATTTGAGCGTGTGTTTGCGCCCTCACGATGAGAACAGTGGGGAAGCATGCAGTTCAAACGAATATTGGCAGGCGCTGCAGTCGGCGGTCTGATTTTGGGGTGCGCTTCGGTCTCTCCGACCTACGCGGCGGGGTGCACGGTGGACAAGCTTCAGGGCGCCTATGTCTTCGACGGACGGGGCACCAACGTGCACTACGGGGTTTTCAATTTCGATGGCGGCGGCAGGTTCTCGGGCAAGCAGACCTCGATCCGCCAGACGAACAGCGCGGCGCGCGAGACGCTTCAGGGCACATATACCATCAACGCTGATTGCACCGGTGCCATGATCATGGACGGCCAGCCCGGCGGCACCGCGCATTGGGATATCTTCGTCACGTCCGACGGCAAGAAGGGGCGGATGATCCGCACCGATGCCGGCATTCACGGCGTGCGCACCTTCGAGCAGTGAGCTGACCGCGGACGAAGCGGCTTTGCGCACACCTGACGCCTGAGCTATGAAAGGCCTTGCGAAGGAGAGGTGCGCATGGCCGATCATCGGAAGGAGCTGCGGGTTGCGATCGCGGGATTGGGCTCGATCGGCACGAAGATCGCCGCCGAGCTCGATCGCGGCATCGAGGGCCTCGTCCTGACGGCGATCGCCGCACGCGATCCCGACAAGCATCGCCCATTTCTGAGCGGCCTGCACCAGCCGGCAGCCATCATGCCCATCGAGCAGCTCGCCGAGGTGGCCGATATCGTCGTCGAGTGCGCGCCGAGCCATCTGTTGCGCAGCATCGTCGAGCCCGTGGTGAGGCGAGGGAAGGCGGCGGTCGTCGTCAGCGTCGGCGCGCTGTTGGACAATTCCGACCTCATCGATCTCGCCAAGACCCATGGCGGCCGCATCATCGTGCCGACGGGTGCGCTGATCGGGCTCGATGCGGTCAACGCGGCAGCCGTCGGCACCATCCATTCGGTCAGGATGGTCACGCGTAAGCCGATCGACGGTTTGAAGGGTGCGCCGTTCATCGTGCAGAACGGCATCGACATCGACAATTTGCGCGAGCCGCTCAGACTGTTCGCGGGCACCGCGCGGGAGGCGGCCAAGGGCTTTCCGGCCAATCTCAACGTCGCGGTCGCGCTGTCGCTGGCGGGCATCGGCCCCGATCGCACCATGGTCGAGATCTGGGCCGATCCGACCGTGACGCGCAACGTGCATCGCATCGAGGTGGAGGCGGATTCCGCGCGCTTCTCGATGGGAACTGAAAACATTCCCTCGGAGAACCCCAAGACCGGCATGATCACGGCGTTGTCCGTGATCGCCCTGTTGCGCAAGCAGCGCGCCACGCTCAGCGTCGGGACGTGAGCGTGCTTACGCGCCCGTCACGCGCCAGATGACGTTGCCGACGTCGTCGGCCACCAGCAGCGAGCCGTCAGGCCCGAGCGCGACGCCGACCGGCCGGCCATAGGACTCCTTCTCGTCGGGTGCGAGGAATCCCGACAGGATGTCCCGTGCAGGACCAGAGGGTTTGCCGTTCTCGAACGGCACGAACACGACCTTGTAGCCGCTCAACGTCGAGCGATTCCAGGAGCCGTGCTGGCCGATCACCATGCCGTCGGGGAAGCCGGGCAAGGTGCCGGCTGGCATCCAGCAGAGCCCGAGCGAGGCGGTGTGTCCGCCGAGCGCATAATCCGGCGTGATCGCCTTTGCGACCATGGCTGCATCCTGCGGCACGCGGTCGTCAACGGTCTGGCCCCAATAGCAATAGGGCCAGCCGTAAAAGCCGCCGTCGCGCACCGAGGTCAGGTAATCTGGCGGGGTCTCGTCACCAAGCCCGTCACGCTCGTTGACGACGGTCCAGAGCGCGCCGGTGTTCGGCTCAAAGGCAAGGCCGACAGGATTGCGCAGGCCGCCGGCGAAGATGCGGCTTGCACCGCTTGCAAGATCGAGCTCATAGACCGCGGCGCGGCCTTCCTCGACCTCCATGCCCGTCTCGGCGATGTTGCTCAGCGAGCCGACGCCCGCATAGAGTTTCCTGCCGTCCGCGCTCGGCAACAGGCTGCGCGTCCAGTGTCCGGCCGGCTTGAAAGTGACGAGCGTGCGTCCAGAAGCCTTGATGCTTTCCGCGCCCGCGACATAGGGAAACGCGACCACGCCGTCGGTGTTGCCGACATAGAAGGTGTCGCCGATGAGCGCCATGCCGAACGGCTGGCTCAGTCCATCCATGAACGTTCCACGCTGCTCTGCGACGCCGTCGCCGTCCGCATCACGCAGCCGCGTGATGCGGTTGGCGCTGATGCCGAGCGCGGCGGCGCGCCGCATCGTCGCCTGCATCGCATAGTGAAACACGCTCCTCGGCGGACCCGCTATCTGCGTTGCCTCGGCGATCAGCACGTCGCCATTCGGCATCACGTTGATCCAGCGCGGGTGGTCGAGCCCGCTCGCGTATGCGTTGACCTTCAGTCCGGGCGCGGCGACCGGCGTCTCGCCATCGCGCCAGCCACGCGCGGTCGGCATCTTCAGCGTCGGGATGGCGCCTTGCGGCTTGGCTTCCGGAATCTGCGGTGCTCCGCCCCAGGCCGGTTGTGGCTGGGTTTCCGACATCCGCCGCCAGACGAGCGCAGCTCCGCCGATCAGCGCGACGATGCGCGCGAACACGCTGGAAAAACTCATGAAAATCCCCTGTTACGCCCGCGGAACCGATCCGGCCTGCGTGGCTGTCGCGATGGTCCTGCGGTCAGCCCGCTAGTAGAAGGCAGACGCAGATGACAGTAGTTATACGATCTTACCGTTTCCAATCGAATCGCCGAGATTGCATAGCGCTCCCTTGTCAGGGCGCTTCCTCCCTTAGAAATCCTGCCCGCCCTGGTTGGCGGGCCTCTTTTTGGGCCGCCAGGACTCCGGTGCAGGCGCGCGCCTTTCTTCGGCGCGGATCAGGCCAGCCAGCGCTTGCAGGGATGCCTGCCGGAGCGTGTCCAGCTCAAGGGCTGCGATCCGGCACTCCCCAATCGACATCGATGCGGCCGCAAGCTCGATCGCGTTGCAGGCTTCGAACAGGCGGACGAGGCCAAGCGCGCTGGCGGCGCTGCCGAGCCGGTGCGCGGATTTCGCAAGCTGCACGCGATCATCCGCGGCTACGGCCCGCATGATGTCTGCAACCAGCGTCTCACTCGTCTCTTCGAGCAGTTCGCAGAGCGCAGCGATCTGCTGCGCGCCCAGCAGCTCCTTCTGATCGCTCAGGAAACGCTCGTCGATCAGCGTGCCTGCGGCCAGCCGGGCTGTCTCCGATCCCTCTTGCAAATCGTCTTCGAGCGCGTGGCGCAGGTTCTTGATCAGGATTGGCTTGCCGACGATCTTGCTGATCCCGGCACCGGCGAGGCGCTCGCGCGCATTCCGCGACACGTCCGCGGTCACCGCAATGATGCGCGGCATCTGCTGCAATCGAAGCTCCCGGATGCGCGCCGCAGCCTCCACGCCGTCCATGTCGGGCATGTGCAGGTCCATCAGGACGACATCGAACGCCGCGCGGCGGACCTGCTCGACCGCCGACGCGCCGTCTGTGGCAATCACGGCATGGTGCCCGAGCCGGCCGAGCATGGCTTCGCCGATCTCGCAATTGACGGGATCGTCGTCGACCAGCAGTACGCGCAGCGCGCGCGATGGCGCGCGCGGCCCCCCCTGGGAGGTCTCGGGCTCGGCAAGTGCGAGCGGGACTGCGAGGTGGAACACGCTCCCGGAGCCCGGCGTGCTTTCCAGCGTCACGTCCCCGCCCATCAGTCGCGTCAGGCGGCGGGCGATCGCAAGCCCTAGCCCGGTGCCGCCGAAGCGTCGCGCAATACTGTCGTCGGCCTGCACGAAATCCTCGAAGACCCGCTCGTGCATGTCGGAGACGATGCCGATACCGGTATCGGCGACGGCGACGCGGAGCAGCGGGGCATCCTGTCGCTGCGTGAGCGCGGCCCTGAGCGTGATGCTGCCCTTCGCGGTGAACTTGACGGCGTTGCCGATGAGATTGAGCAGCACGCGATTGAGCCGCACCGGATCGCCATGCACATGCGCATTGAGGCTCGCATCGCAGGAGAGGTCGAATGTCAGCCCCTTCGCCACCGCCTGCGGACGCATCAGGTCGGCGGCCGTCTGGATAAGCTGGTCGAGGCGGAAGTCGCGGGTCTCCAGTGCTTCCGTGCTCGCTTCAAGCCGGGCATATTCAAGGATCGCATCCACCAATGCGATCAGGGTTTCACCAGATCCGGCCGCGGTCGTGAGGTGTCGCCGCTGCGTCTCGTTCAGGATCCCATCGTCGAGCAGTTGCAACACGCCCATGACGCCGTTGAGCGGCGTACGGAGCTCATGGCTGACTATGGCCAGGAAGCGCGACTTGGTCTCGTTGGCCTCAACGGCGGCGCTGCGCGCGCGCTCAGCGGCATCGTGCTCGGCGAGCGCATGATCACGGGCCTTTTCCAGCTCAGCCGTGCGTTCGGCGACCTTCCGCTCCAGCGTCGCATAGGAATCGCGCAGATGCGCGGCCATCACGTTGAACTGGTCGCCGAGCGCCTCCAGCTCGTCATTGGTGTTGATGGCGAGGCGCAAAGAGAGATCTCCGCTGCCGATCCGCTTTGCGCCCTGCGTCAGCATCTGGATGGGGACGGTCATGCGCCGGCTGAGCAGGAACGCTGCCAGAACGGCGAATGCGAGCAGGGCGACCAGCAGGAATGTCGAGCGCCCGATCGAGGCGTAAATCGGCGCATAGGCTTCGCTGATCGGCAGCTCGACGAAGACGAGCCAGCCGAGCGGAGGGACCGTTGCGTAGGTCGACAACACGCGCCGCTGCGCCAGGTCATCCTTGACGAATCCTCCCGCGGCGGGCGGGGTGCCGGCAAGTGCCGCCTGGACGTCGGGACGATTGGAAAGATCGGTGTGGCGCAGCGCCGGCCACAAGTCCGGATGTGCGATCAACTGTCCCTCGCGATCGACGACATAGGCCTTGCCGGTGCTGCCGACCTTGATCCTGGCGACGAGATCCCAGATGAAGCGCAGATTGACCTCGGCGACCGTGACTTGCGGATCGTTTCCGCCGCCGAGAACGGCAAGCGTCATGAACGGCTCGGTATCACCGAAGAAGTAGACCGGTCCGTAGTAGATGCCGCTAGCCCTGGCGCCGAGAAAAGCTGGCGAGGCCGCAAGATCGGCCTGGCTGCTGACCTTGTCGGCGAGGCGGCGTGAGACGCGGACCTGCTCGCGTCCGCGGGCATCGAGCGTTGCGATCTCGGCGATGGCGGGTGAGAGGCGCAAGAGACGGATGGCGTTCAGCCGCTCATCCTCCTGTGCCGACAGATCCGGCGGCAGGCGCGAGAGCCATTTGAGCTGGCTCTCGATCTGACCGATGAACTGGCCGATCTGGATCGCAGCCGATGCGGCCTGTTCGCGCTGGGTTGCCGCGAGGAGCTGCTTCTGCTCGCGGTAGGAGAACCAGACCTCGAGCGCAGTGTTGACGGCGAGCGCCGCGAAGGCGAGCGCGACGAACGAATAGAGATATTTGCGGAACAGCCGGCTCGGAGGCGCGCGCGAGGTGTCGTGGTCGGCCGGCTCGCTCACTCGCGGATCTCGTCGGCGCGTGCGAGCAATGTGGCCGGCAGCTTCAGCCCCAAAGCGTCAGCGGCCTTGCGATTGATCAGAAGCTCGTATTTGCGCGGCGACTGCACCGGAAGGTCGCCCGCTTTGGTCCCGCGCAGGATGAGGTTGACATAATCCGCCGAGCGCACCTCGAGAGAAGCGCCGTAGCTCATCAGCCCGCCGACGTCGATGAAATAGTGAAACGGATAGATCACCGGGACGCGGTGCTGCGCGGCGGCGTTGACGATGGTGCGCCGGTTGATGACGAGGAAGGGGTCGACGAGCGCGATCATCCCGCCCGGGGGCGCACCGGCATAGCCGCGAATGGCCTGGTCTATGCCGGTTGTGTCGTTGACCGGCAACGGCGTGACGGTCACGCCCAAGGACGCGGCTTCGGATTCGATCGAGTCGAGAAAGAAACGCCCGGCGCGCGGAGCGGTCGCAGGATTGAAGAGCACACCGACGCGCGCGATGGCGGGAGCTGCTTCCCGCAGGAGCTGAAGCCATTTGCCGCCCATTTCGGCGGTGCCGTTGGTGAAGCCGGTGACGTTGCCGCCGGGTCTCGCGAGACTCTCGACGAAGCCATTGCCGACGGGATCGTTGGCGGTGGCGAACACGATCGGGATCGTCTTGGTGGCCGCCGTCAGAGCTGCGGTCTCGATCGTCGACGAGGTCAGGATTACGTCCGGCTTGAGTGCGAGGATTTCCCGGATCGCAGCTTCCTGCTGCGCTGGGCCGCCGAAGCTCGAACGCGTCTCGTAGCGGACATTGACGCCTTCCACCCATCCGCGCTCGGTCATTCCCTGGATCAGAGCGCTCAGTCGCGAGGCAGCGCTCTCCGGTGCACTCCGGTTCGTCAGGGGGTCTCCGAGCGGCAATCCGATCAGGGAGGCGACGACGCGGACCCGGTCCGGCGATGCGGCGAGCGCAAGCCATCCCGCGGCCGATGCACCGGCGAGGCGAATGAAGTTTCGGCGGTCGACCGCCACCGGGGCGAGGGGATGCGCGGACTGCCCGGTCATGAAATAGACTGCACGATGGCCTGTTCCAGCCGGTGTGAATAGCGTGAAAGCGCGGTGATCACAAATGGTGAGGGATCGTGCCTGTGAATGCTCGTTCGCAGCTACCGGGCGTGAGAGCCTAACGGGAGTTTCTTTGCGGCCATCCGTCGAGACGCCCGCGTTTTGGCAGGAGACGAGACTGCAGGATGCCATAATTCCGAATTCTGTCAATGTGAAATTTGAGCGGTGGAAATGCCCGGGCGTCGGTGGGATTGGCGCCGGCGGCGCACGTGATTTCTCATTTAGCGAAAACAACCCCATGCAAAGTAGAAATCGTAGCCCGGGGTAAGCGAAGCGTGATCCGGGATCGCAGCCCGCGGGGCAAACCTGGATTGCGCTGCGCTCCATCCAGGCTTCGGGCGCCGGGTTGACTTGCCTGCCCAACCGAAGCGAATGCGCCCTCGGTTGCGCGCCCGGAGGGATTCTGGTACGTTTGAGGTGCGTGCCTCATTTTTTTCTTCCTTGCAGGCTGGAGCCGACGGCGCCCGCGACTTCCGTTGATCCGGAGCGGCGCTTCGTTGGTCCAGTGGTGGGGAGAAACAGGGTGGCTTGCGTAAATGACATGAAGAGTTGGCCGCGATCGACGGTCGACCGCTTAAAAGGGAGGGATGAATGAAGCGTCTCTTGGTTGCAGGTGTCTCCGTTGCGTTCGCGGTCGCGCTGGGTCTCGGCTCGGCCAACGCGGCGGACAAGAAGGTTCTGGCCTTCGTCGTGAACGGCGCGTCCGACTTCTGGAAAATCGCCGAAGCCGGCGTCAAGAAGGCGCAGGGCGAACTGCCCAATTTCGAGCTTCAGTTCAAATATCCGGAGCAGGCCGCGGCCGCCGTGCAGCAGCGGGTGATGGACGACCTCGTCGCGGCAGGTGCTGCCGGCATCATGGTCAGCGCGGTCGATCCCAAGAACCAGACCGAGCAATTGAACAAGGTCGCTTCGCAGACGGTGCTGTTCACGACCGACAGCGACGCGCCGGCCTCCAAGCGCGTGGCCTATATCGGTTCGTCGAACACCGATCTCGGCAAGGAAGCCGGCAAGCTGATGCTGAAGGCGCTGCCGAGCGGCGGCAAGTGCGTCGGCTTCGTCGGTCTGCCCGGCGCCGACAATGCCCGCGAGCGCATCGAGGGCGTCAAGGAAACGATCAAGGGCTCGAAGGTCGAGCTCGTGGACGTTCGCGGCGACGAGATCGACCAGACCCGCGCCAAGCGCAACGTCGAGGACATCCTCGCCGCGATGCCCGACGTGAGCTGCCTCGTCGGCTTCTACTCCTACAACACGCCGCGCATCTACGAGGTGCTCAAGGAGGCCGGTAAGCTCGGCAAGATCCAGATCATCGGCTTTGACGAGGATCCGATCACACTCGGCGGCGTCAAGGAAGGCAGCATCGCCGGCACCGTCGTCCAGCAGCCGTTCGAGTGGGGCTATCAGGGCATGAAGCTGATGGCCGCCTACATCGGGGGCGACAAGTCGGGCATTCCGGCAAACGGCATCATCATCGTTCCCGGCAAGGTCATCGACAAGGCGAATGTCGACGACTTCATGGCATCGATGAAAGCGATGCTCAAGAAGTAGGGGTGTCAGCGCTGCTCGCAGCCGCCAATGCCTGAGCCGTTCCTCGAATTGGTCGACATCAGCAAGACCTATCCCGGCGTGGTCGCCCTCGACCACGTCGACCTCAAGGTCGCGCCGGGCGAGGTGATCGCGCTGATCGGCGAGAACGGCGCGGGCAAGTCGACCTTGATGCGCGTGCTCGGCGGCGTCGTCGAGCCGAGTGGCGGCCTCATCCGGGTTGACGGCGTCGAGCGGGGCTCGTTCACCGTGGCGGAGGCGATCCAGGCCGGCATCGCCTTTGTCCACCAGGAGCTCAATCTCTTCGACAATCTCGACGTCGCCGGCAACGTCTTCATCGGTCGCGAGCCGGTCCATGGCGGGCCGCTCAGGCTGATCGATCGGCAGGCGCTCTATGCGAAGGTGCGGCCGTTGCTGGAACGGCTCGGCGCCGACTTCGAACCCGACGCGCCACTCGCCGAGCTGTCGCTCGCCCAGCGCCAGCTCGTCGAGATCATGAAGGCGCTCTCGCTCGACGCGCGCCTCGTCATCATGGACGAGCCCACCTCGAGCCTGACGCTCACCGAGACGGACCGCTTGATGCGGGTCATCGCGGGCCTCAAGGCTGACGGCGTCAGCATCATCTTCATCACACACCGCCTCAACGAGGTGATGCAGTGCGCCGATCGCGCGGTGGTGCTGCGCGACGGGCGGATGGTCGGCGCGCTGACCCGCGCAGAGCTGTCGCCGGCCGCGATGATCCGCCTGATGATCGGGCGCGACCTCAAATCGCTGTACGTTCCGCCGGCAGCTCCTCCCGGCAAGGCCGTGCTCGACATCGTCGAAGTCGTTACCGACACATATCCAGAGCGCGCCGTCAGCCTGTCGGTGCGCCGCGGCGAGATTTTGGGGCTTGCGGGCCTCGTCGGATCGGGGCGCACGGAACTCGCGCGGGCCATTTTCGGCGTCGATCCCTTGCGCGGCGGCGCGATCAGGCTGGAGGGCACGCCGATCCGCATTTCCAGTCCCCGTGCCGCGATCGAGCACGGCATCTATCTCGTCCCGGAGGACCGCAAGAGCTCCGGCCTCCTGCTCGACTTCTCGATCGCCGAAAACATCTCGCTGCCGGATCTGTCGTCCTACTTGCGGCTCTGGCTCGTGAACACCGCGCGCGAGACCGAGAACGCCCGCCGCCAGCGCGAGCGCCTCAAGATCCGCGCGCCTGACGTCGAAACCGCCGTGGGCTCGCTGTCCGGCGGCAACCAGCAGAAGGTCGTGCTCGCCAAATGGCTGTCGATGCGGCCGAAAGTCTTGATCTTCGACGAGCCGACGCGCGGCATCGACGTCGGCGCCAAGCAGGAGATCTATGACATGCTGCGCCGCCTGACCGATGCGGGCGTCGCGGTCCTGATGATCTCCAGCGACATGGAGGAGGTGATCGGGGTGAGCGACCGGATCGCGGTCATGCATGAGGGCGCGATCTCCGGTTTCCTTGATCGCAGCCAGTTCAGCGAGCACAATGTGCTGCAACTGGCAGTCGGCCACACAATCTGAGGCGAGGGGCCCTTGAACAAGAAAGATCTGAGCCTTTTGGTCCTGATCCTCGTGGTCGGCGCGGTCGTCACCTTCATCAACCCGCGCTTCCTGCTGGTCGGCAATCTCTCCAATACCGCCAACCAGGTCGGGATGTTCGGCATCTTCTCTATCGCGGAAGCGTTCGTCATCATCATCGGCGGCATCGAGCTGTCGGTCGGCTCGGTCATCGCGCTGCTCGGTGTGCTCTTCATCGACCTCATCGTCAATCACGACGTCAACTGGATGCTGGCCTTTGCGGCAATCATCGCCGGCGGGCTCGCGATCGGCCTCGTACACGGCACGCTCGTCACCAGGATGCACATCCAGCCTTTCGTGGTGACGCTCTGCGGACTTCTGATCTATCGCGGCGCCGCGCGCTACTACACCGAGGACGCGACCGCCGGCTTCGGCTTCGGCGCGAGCTTTCCGACGCTGGAATGGCTGACCGCGGGACGCACCAATGTGCTGGGCTTTCCCTTGCCGCACAGCGTGGTCGCGCTGTTCATCGTCGCTGCGGTCGCCTGGGTGCTGCTGCACCGTTCCGTGTTCGGCCGCTATCTCTACGCCGTCGGCAAGAACGAGGAAGCGGCGCGCTATTCCGGCATCCGCTCCGATCGCGTCGTTGTTTCAGCCTACATCATCTGTGGCGGGCTGACCGCGTTCGCCGCGATCCTGATTGCGATGTACACCCGATCGATCTCGCCGGCGGTGCACGGCTCCTTCTACGAGCTCTACGCGATAGCCGCCGCGGTGCTCGGCGGCTGCTCCTTGCGCGGCGGCGAGGGCTCGATCATCGGCGTCGTGCTCGGCACCGTGCTGCTTCAGGTGCTGCAGAATCTCGTCAATCTCCTGGGCATTCCGAGCTCGCTGAATTTCGCCG